>QNYL01000106.1 GCA_003973375.1 Flavobacteriia bacterium | reverse complement strand
TTTATTCTTTTATCAATTTCTTTACAGCGATTCCATTTGAACTGTATAATTTTATAAAATAAATGCCTTTATTCAAATTATCTGTGGATATGGTATTTATATCATGATCGATATTACTTACACGCTTACCTAAAGTAGAATATATTTCAGCTCTGATTAATGGTACTTGTGAATCTATGTATAGATCATTTTTAACGGGATTGGGGTAAACTATTGTTGTTTTTGTAATAAATTTATCAATACCCAATGAATACTGACAATCATTTGAATAAGATGCAGTATTATCTATTTTCCAGTTCGTATAGGGTGCCTGACCATTATTTGCAGCTGCTTCATCATCAACCTGAATACATTTCAAATCTGGATTTGAAGTGGCATCGAAGTAAGTTATTATTGAATTAGAACTGTTCCTTATATTCAGCATAGTAAGATCATTATTGTTGCATCTCAATTCTTTAAGTTTAACATTGTTATGAAGGTCCAGAGCAGTTAGATGATTGTTTAAACAGTTTAGAACAGATAAATTGACATTTGTACTTACATCGAGTTGTTTAAGTCTGGGATTTTGATGGCACTGTAATTTTTCGAGTTGAATATTTTTGCTTAGATCGATAGATGAAAAATAATTTAAACTGATATCTAACTCCTTTAATTTTGTATTATTACTTAAATCTATTGTTGAAATAGAATTATGACTACAATAGATCTTTTCAAGTTGGATATTAGGGCTAAGGTTTAAATTACTAATGTTATTGTTTGAATATGCAAGAACCCGTAGTTTAGTGCTGTTAGTTATATCCAGATGATTTAGTTGGTTATAAGCACAATTAAGACTTTCAAGCTTAGTATTATTGCTAACATCCAGATTCCTCATTCCATTCATAACACATTTTAATTCTTTAAGGTGGGTATTACTGCTTAAATTTAGATTGCTAATTTTATTTTGAGAGCAATCAAGAGTTTCTAAAGCAGTAAAATCTTCAATTCCAGTTAGATCAGAGATATACAATTTACCGTGGATATCTAAAGTTTTAACATCTTTAATGTCTGCAGTGGCTACACTGTCATTTACAGTTCCATCCTTGTCAATACCAAGGTCTATTAATGCCTTTTCAAAATAATCATCAGGTATATAAGTTTTTTGAGAAAATATAACTGTACTTGATAAGGTAAATAATACGGTTAAGAAATATTTGTTTAACATAATAAAAAAAATTTAAAAAATTAGACTTATGTTAGGTTAAAAAAGATAGCAGGAAATATCTTATGAAATTACGAAATATTTAAAAGAAAAAAAAGTAAATTTTGTGGTAATTCAGGTATTAAGAAAATATTTTATAATAATAAGAGATTTTCAATGACTAAACTTATCTTTGCAAAAAATAAATTGACAGAATGTATTTACTGAGTATAAACTGGGATCCGAGTATAGAAATATTTAAAATAGGCTCATTTTCAATACGTTATTATAGTTTGATGTTTGTAATAGCCTTTCTGCTTGGCCTGCAGATCATGAAAAAGATCTATAAAGATGAAGGGATTAATCTGGAAAAATTAGACTCTCTTTTTGTTTATATGGTCGTTTCAATTTTAATAGGAGCCAGGCTGGGACATTTTTTGTTTTACGATTTTGAGTTTCTGATAAAGCATCCGTTACAGGTACTTCTGCCCTTTAAACTTAATCCTTTTAAATTTACGGGCTATCAGGGCCTGGCAAGTCACGGAGCTGCAATTGCAGTGATTATTGCTATGTATATTTACAGTAAGAAAGTTGTTCATAAACCCATGTTGTGGATCTTAGACCGTATTGTTTTACCGGTTGCCATTGGCGGGGTTTTTGTAAGGCTTGGAAACCTTATGAATTCAGAGATCATTGGTAAGCCGACAAATTCTGATTACGGTTTTATTTTCAGGCAACTTGGGGAGGATTTTCCTCGTCATCCTACACAGTTATACGAGGCATTTGGCTATCTGGTTACCTTTGTGATCCTTTGGTTTATTTTTTGGAAGACCGATAAAAAGGAGAAACTGGGTTATATGTTCGGGATCTTTATGGTCTTATTGTGGACGGTCAGGTTTATTGTTGAATTTTTTAAAGAAGCACAGGTTGATAAGCGTGCCACCTGGGATCTGAATACCGGGCAGCTCTTAAGTATCCCTTTGATACTTATTGGATTTTATTTTATGTACAGGGCAAAAAAGAGTTAAACTTTCCTGTTCTTATCGTAAGGAATACAGGTTAAAAGGTGTTTGATAGCTTCAATACGGGCATCCTGTTTTTTATTGGCTCTGATTACTTTAAAAGGAACTCCTTTTTTGGCATTTTCAAACATCATGTTTTTATATTGTGTATAACTATTCCAGAGATTCTGGGCTTTTTCATCAATCTGAGTCATTTTCCATTGCTTTAACGGATTGTTCTTAAGTTCTTTAAAACGCTTTTGCTGTTCGTTTCTAGAAATTGACATATAGATCTTAACCAGTTGTATCCCTGATTCGGTAATCATTCTTTCAAATTCATTAACCTGATTCATAAAAATGTTGTAATCTTCCGGAGAACAAAATCCATTTACCGGTTCTACAATAGCCCGGTTGTACCAGCTTCTGTCAAAGATGACCATTTCTCCTGCTTTAGGAAACTGACTGACATAGCGCTGAAAATACCACTGTGTTTTTTCATCCTCAGTAGGTTTAGGCAGCGCAACAATTCTAAAATGTCTTGGGTTGATCCTTTCAGTAATTCTTCTGATAGCGCCACCTTTTCCGGCAGCATCTCGCCCTTCAAAAATTACAATTACCCTTTGATTATTATCAATAATACAGGCCTGTTGTTTAATCAGTTCTACCTGAAGTTTTTTCAACTTTCCGATATAATCATAATATTTTACCGCTTTATTGTAATTGATAGGATCATCACTTAAAAGTATGTTTGAAATAGCTCTCTTGGTATTGAGCTTTTTTAGTATTTCGGGTGTAAATTCAATGTCCATAAGTCTTAATTTAATCGTATTGATGTGAGGATCTGTAATATCTCATGATTACATTTGGATCAGGGTATAAAGAAGTTTGGGACGAGTCTTTACCTTCATAATCAAATTGTGAAAGGACATGCCGCATACATTCAACCCGTGCACTATATTTTTTATTGGTTTTCACAATGATCCACGGACAGAAAGAAGTATGTGTTTTACTAAACATTTCTTCCTTGTATTTTGTGTATTCATCCCATAATTCCTGACCTTTTTTATCCACTTCACTAAATTTCCATCGCTTAAGCGGATTATCACGCCGTGCATCAAAGCGTCTTTCCTGCTCATCTTTGGTTATGGAAAGCCAGAACTTTATAATGATTACACCATCTTCATAGAGCATATGTTCAAATTCAGGTAACTGAAACATAAACTCCTTGTATTGTTTTTTGGTGCAAAATCCCATAACGGGCTCAACAACGGCTCTGTTGTACCAGCTGCGATCGAAAAAAACAATTTCTCCGGGATTGGGAAGATGCTTGATATAACGTGTAAAATACCACTGACCTTTTTCTATTTCAGTAGGTTTTGACAAAGCGACAAGCCGGGTGGAACGTGGATTCAGATGTTCCATAAAACGACGGATATTTCCGCCTTTTCCGGCAGAATCCCTTCCTTCAAAAATAATGGCAACACGCTTTTTTTCTTTGGTAACCCAGTGTTGTAACTTAACCAGTTCTATTTGAAGTAAGCGCTTTTCGTTTTCATATTGAACAGTATCAATAATTCTACTGATATCGATATTTTTATCATGAATTATATCAAGTAACTCATTTTTAACTGTGGCTTTTTTAAAATCATCCGCAGTTAGAGGAGGTGTAATTATTTTTCCCATAGATCAGGTTCATTAAGCGTTAAAGATGCACAGGCACTGGAACTGTTTTTTATTTCAAGTTTAGAGTCGGGAGGAGAGATAAAAGGTATCCCTAATCCCATGCCTCTTAAAATGAACAGCAGGCCAATAATAACAACAAAGATAGGTATTAATTTTTGAATTTTATTTCTTACGGAAAGATTCACGAAGTTACCCAGTATAACGGCTCCACTCATCATTGGGATGGTTCCGAGTCCGAAAAGAAACATATACATAGCACCACTCACAGCACTTCCTGTTGATATTGAGCCAAATACAGCCATATAAACCAATCCGCAAGGTAAAAAACCATTAAAGAAGCCTATCAGAAACAGTGCTTTATTCGATTTCTTTTTCAGATAAAGTCCCAATTTTTGTTTTACTTTCCCAATAAATTTATAAAGAGGTCTTGAAACGCTAAACTTATTCAGGAAACGCTCCGGAATCAGTATCGAGAGGATCATGATGATACCGATAACAATGGATAAACGTTGTTGAAATCCTGCGAGATACAATCCTTTTCCGAGAAGACCAAAGAGTATTCCTATGATAGTGTAGGTAATTACTCTGCCAAAATTATAAAGAAAAATCTGCCAGAACATTCTCGATTTTTTACTGCGGTCAACTGGCAGCACAAAGGCAATCGGTCCACACATTCCAA
This sequence comes from Flavobacteriia bacterium, assembly GCA_003973375.1. Classification (GTDB taxonomy): domain Bacteria; phylum Bacteroidota; class Bacteroidia; order Flavobacteriales; family Flavobacteriaceae; genus Namhaeicola. The sequence continues at coordinate 9,921 of QNYL01000106.1, read as the reverse complement.
GACAGTGAAAACTACCGACCAGGCCTAAAAGAAAAGCAGTGTATAACATAAATCTCAGATTGGATTAATTGGTAAAAAGACTTTTCTTGGTAAGGTATTCTTCATCCTTGTAATTCCATTCTATTTTTACATCCCATTTTCCGGCCAGAAGTAATTCTTTTGGAATAAGAACAGAATGATCTGTCAATTTTATTTCTTTATCAAAGTCGAGTTTTTCATTAGAAAAACGCATAAAATGGATGGTACCATTAATCTTTTCTTCTTCAAAATCTGCAGGAAAGCTAATTTTAAGTCCCTGATCTGTATTTGTAAATTCAATATTTTGTTTCAGATCCAGCGTTTTACTTTCTTTATTGATCTCATCCTGATAATGTAATTCATCTTTGTAATAATCTTCCGATACCAAATGATGATTGTATTTATCAACGAAAGTTACCCTGTAAACAAATTGGAGGATAAATATCATAAATAACAGCATTGCAATAACAATTCCTGTACCCCAGTTCCATCTAATCTTCATATTTCAGTCTTTTATAATAATTATTTATTTTCCTAATTTATTTTCATAGGAGCAGGGAAATTGGTTTTATCGGTCTCGATCAATTTACCATCTTTATAGATCCCTATTTTTATTTTTTCTTTCGAATTCTTAAGATCCTTTTTGCTGATAGTGATAAACAAAGTCTTTTCATCCATACCTAATTTGGGCACATTAACTTGGCCTCCGATTACTTTAACACTTCCTTTATGAGTAATCATTTTGATCTTCAAATCATCGTAAACATCATTGGTTTTATTGATGATCTTGATAGAATAAACATTCTGAATACTATCGCCAACCGTTTTATACATCTGTCCGGGCAGTCTTAAAACTGTTGCTTCTACGTCATTTCTTGAGAATAAGAGCGTAATTAAAACGGTTAATAAAACAGTTAAAACCACAATATAACTGATAATTCTTCCGGTAAACTTAAATTTCTCTCCATTAGCAATGTTATCTTCAGAGGCATAACGGATCAAACCTCTGTCTTGTTCTGTTTTATCCATAATTGCATCGCAGGCGTCAATACAGGCCGTACAGTTGATACATTCTAGCTGAGTTCCGTTCCTGATATCGATACCGGTTGGACAAACCAGAACACATTGTTTACAATCGATACAATCACCATAACCTTTTTCGGCTCGGTTTTCATCCTTATGGAGTTTATGTCTGCCTGCAGTTCCTTCACCTCTTTTGTAATCATAGGCAACAACAATAGATTTTTTATCGAGCAGTGCTCCCTGTAAACGTCCGTACGGACAAGCAATGATACATACCTGCTCTCTGAACCAGGCAAAAATAAAAAGGAAAACAAAAGTAAAGATGACCAGATTGATCAAGGTACTCATGTGTTCTGCGGGCCCGTCCTTAATATACTGGATCAGTGTATCACTGCCGATTACATAGGCCAGAAAGATATTGGAAATAAAAAATGAGATTAGAAAAAATACAGTCCATTTTAGCACTCGTTTAAAGATCTTTTCAGTATTCCAGGCTTGTTTGGAAAGCTTGATCTGTTTGTTACGGTCACCATCAATAATGTATTCGACCTTTCTGAAAACATGCTCCATGAAGATGGTTTGCGGACAGATCCATCCACAAAAAATTCTTCCAAAGATCACTGTAAAAAGAATGATAAAAACGATTCCAATGATCATTGAAAGTACCAGAAGATAAAAATCCTGTGGCCAGAAAGGTTGTCCGAAAATACTGTATTTCCGCTCCAAAACATTAAAAAGAAGAAACTGATTTCCATTTATTTTAATAAAAGGAGAAACAATAAAAAATGCAAGAAGTATCCAGCTTACGAATGTTCTGTACCTCGTAAATTTTCCTTTTGGTTTTTTTGGGTGGATATAATTTCTATGCCCTTCTGCATCAATAGTGGCAATAGAATCTCTAAAACTTTCTTTTTCTTGTGACATACTTTGTTGAAATTTAATATTCTAAAAAGGCTATTTTGTTATCTTAAACAACAATAATAGCCTTTTCTACTACTAACTAAAAAAATCAAAAACACAGCAGCGTACTCTGAAGAAACCGAGTACTGCTTACTGTTTACTCCATGTAATATCACCCTGAGGTGCTTTTGGATTTGCAGGTGTTGTACCTTGCAGTGATATTACATAACTGGCTACCTGTTGTCGTTCTTTTGCGCTAAGCGTACTTTTCCAGGCAACCATACCTTTTCCGGGTCTACCTCCTTCTGAAATAGTATGATAAATCTTCTCAATACCTCCACCCAGGATCCATTTGTCATCGGTCAGGTTTGGACCAATTCCACCACCACCATCCGCCATATGACAGGCTACACAGTACGTATGGAAAGTTTTACTACCGGCTTCCAGACTTGCAGCATCTGTTAAAAGAGTTACATCGGTCTTAAATAATTCGGGATGTGCTTTCTTATAAGCTTCGATCTCAGCCTGAGCTTCGGCAACTTCATTATTGTATTCGTTTTCCTGTAAATAATTTTCTTTGTTAAAAATTACCTGAGAATAATAGAAAACCATTACAAGGATTGTGATGATAAATCCTGCCGTCCACCAAGGTGGTAATTGATTATCAAGTTCTTTTATCCCGTCATAATCATGGTCCATCATGATTTCTTCTTCATTCTCTATATCATGAGCTTTGGTTAAGGAATGTATAAATTTTTGCCAACCGGTTTGATGTTGTTTATTATCCATAAAATTTTAATTTTAATCGTTATCTAAAGGTAATCTACTCTCTTCTTCTATGGTATCTTTTGGTAATTTAAGCACAATGAGTACCATAACTACAAATACCGTAAAAAATAACAAAAGAGATACAATGGGGTATATTTCAACCCCGTTAATTGTATCAAAATGGTGTTTTATAAATCTAATCATGATCTTTATTTTTTAGCAGTTTTACCTGCTTTTATATCAGTTCCCAATCGTTGCAGATATGCAATAACAGCAACAATCTCCTTATCTTTAATATTAGCGTCACCATAGTTCTTTACAAATTCAGGATCCTGACGTAAGTTTTGTTCAACCTGGGCGGCCTGATTCTTTAAAAGATGTTCTGCCTGATCCAATTCTAATTGCGTATACGGAACACCGAGTTTAACCATGGCATTCATTTTATCAGCCGTATGGGAAATATCAAGATCATTTTTCAATAACCATAAATATCTTGGCATGATAGATCCCGGTGAAGTAAGTCTTGGGTCAAACAGGTGATTGAAATGCCAGTTGTCATTGTACTTACCACCAATTCTATGTAGATCCGGACCTGTTCTGCGGGAACCCCATAAGAATGGGTGATCGTAAACAAATTCTCCAACCTTTGAGTATTCACCGTAGCGTTCAACTTCTGAACGGAATGGGCGAATCATTTGTGAATGGCAGTTGTTACAGCCTTCGCGGATATAGATATCTCTTCCTTCCAGTTCTAATGGTGTATAAGGTTTTACAGAAGATATGGTAGGTATATTCGATTTAACTACAATCAGTGGAATGATCTCAATAGCACCACCAATGGCAACTGCGATAAATGCAAGTACTGTAAACAGAATGGTTTTTCTTTCCAGCCAGTTGTGGAAGGTTTCTCCGGCAACTCTGCGAGAAGGAATTTTCTTTAATGGAGCTGCTTCTACCAATTCATCTTCAACCGTGCTTCCTGCTTTTGCAGTTTGTATAATATTATAAGCCAAAAGGATAAATCCGGTTAGATACAAGGAACCACCAAATGCTCTCATGGCGTACATGGGCAGAATTTGTGTTACAGTCTCTAAAAAGTTACCGTAAACCAAAGTTCCGTCCGGATTGAATTGTTTCCACATGGAAGCCTGAGTAAATCCGGCAACATAAAGTGGCAAGGAATAAAACAGTATTCCCAAAGTACCTATCCAAAAATGGATATTGGCCAGTTTGGTTGAATACAATTCGGTTTTATAAAGTTTTTTGGCAAGCCAGTAGAGCATACCTGCTATTATAAATCCGTTCCAGGCCAAAGTACCAATATGTACGTGTGCCACAATCCAGTCAGTATAATGCCCAATAGCGTTTAAGTTCTTAAAGGATAACATAGGTCCTTCAAAAGTTGACATACCGTAACCGGTAATGGCAACTACAAAGAATTTTAAGATAGGATCTTCTCTAACCTTATCCCATGCACCACGAAGGGTTAATAATCCGTTGATCATACCTCCCCAGGATGGGAAGATCAGCATAATAGAAAATACGGTGCCGAGGTTTTGAGTCCATTCCGGTAAGGCTGTATATAACAAGTGGTGAGGGCCTGCCCAGATATAGATAAAGATCAGTGACCAGAAGTGGATGATCGATAATCTGTAGGAATAAACAGGTCTGTTTGCCGCCTTAGGTACAAAATAATACATCAATCCTAAGATTGGTGTGGTTAAGAAGAAGGCAACGGCATTGTGTCCATACCACCATTGTACCATAGCATCCTGAACACCGGCATAAACCGAGTAGCTCTTGAAAGCATAAACCGGTAATTCAAGGTTGTTAAAAATGTAAAGTAAAGCGATGGTAACCAGCGTTGAAATGTAAAACCAAATGGCTACATAAATATGTCGCTGACGCCTTTTTAGTAAAGTACCAATCATATTGATACCCATTACAACCCAGATTATTACTACAGCAATGTCAATGGGCCATTCCAATTCGGCATATTCTTTAGATGAGGTGTAGCCTAAAGGTAAGGTAATCGCAGCAGCTACTATGATCAGTTGCCATCCCCAGAAATGTAGGCGGCTTAAGAAATCGCTGTACATCCTCGCCTTTAGTAATCTTTGCATTGAATAGTACATTCCCACAAAGAAACCATTTCCCACAAAGGCGAAAATTACGGCATTGGTGTGTAACGGACGAAGACGACCGAAACTCAGCCAGGAAATATCACCTAAATAATTAGGAAATAAAAAGAGAAATGCTACAAGTAATCCAACGGTCATTCCTACAATACCCCACACGATTGTTGCAATGAAAAACATTTTTACAATCTTGTTGTCATAATAAAATCGTTCTTTTTCCATAAATGAAGTTAGTTAGTTATTAAATATTAGTTGGTTTTTTTTCAGCTGAATCCTCATCTTTTACAATTTCGTCATCAAAAAGCATTCGTACAGAAGGCGTATAAAGATCGTCATACTGGCCGTTCTTAACCGATTTGATAAACAATACAATAAAAATAAGTGCAATAAAAAGACTGGCAAGTATGAGTAAATAAATGATATTCATAAATGATCTTTTTAGTTTTCAGATAGAAATTATTACTCCCACGAAGATATAATAATTTTTAGATATCCTAAAACTATGTTAAATTAATTTTAAATATTTGCTAATGTAACAATTTCTTAGCGAGGAAATTTGTTATTAATGTTACAAAGATCACAACAGAAATAGAACTGATCGGCATCAGAATGGCAGCAATAATGGGAGAAAGATTCCCGGAAACGGCAAAAAACATACCGATGATATTGTAGATAAATGACAATACAAAACTTACTTTAATGATTGTAATGGTTTGTTTGGATAGTTTTATAAATTTTGGAAGATTTTTAAACTCACTGGCATCCAGAATACCGTCGCAGGCAGGTGAAAAGACGTTGATATTTTCTGATATGGCAATTCCTACATTGCTTTGTGCCAGAGCACCGGCATCATTCAGCCCGTCACCAAACATCATAACATGTTCATTTTCTTTCTGGAGGTGGTCAATATATTTTAATTTATCTTCGGGTTTCTGATTGAAAATAATTTCAGAACCTTCAGGAAGGATCTTTTCCAGTGTTTCTTTCTCTCCTGCATTATCTCCTGATAAGATAGCGATCTTATATTTTTTGGACAATTCGCTGAAAAGCTTTTTAAGATCTTTTCTGTAGGCGTTGTGAAAGATAAACTTTCCTTTTACTTTTCCATTGATCTCTATATATATAAAGGTGTTTAATTTGCGGTCATCTTTAATATCCAGATAACCTGATGAACCAAGGCGTATCAGTTTGTTATCAATTTTGCCCTGAAGACCCTTACCCGGGATTTCTTTAAAATCAACAATCGGTTTGTTGCCTTTACCCGGTAAATAATCATACAGGATCCGGCTTAACGGGTGATTTGAAGAGCGTAAAAGTGATTTGATATCTTCGGTTTCACTATCCGAAAGCTTTTCACCTTCATAAGTAATATCCGTATTTTTATTGGTGGTAATGGTGCCGGTTTTGTCAAATACCAGGGTACTGATCCCGGAAATATTTTCGATCACATCAGTGTTTTTCAGATAAAACTTATTTTTACCAAAGATGCGTAGCATATTTCCTAAAGCGAAGGGAGCTGATAATGCCAGTGCACAGGGACAGGCAATAATCAACACTGCGGTAACTACATTAAAGGCCGTATTTTTATCGATAAAATACCAGTATAGTCCGGAGATTAAAGCAATACCTAAAATAATAAAGGTAAAATACTTACTCATTTTATCGGTGAGCGATTTAATGTTCTTATCAGGCGTTTTTGAAAAAATATCGTTGCTCCACAATTGAGTCAGATAACTTTGCGTAACGGTTTGCAGAGCTTCCATTTCAATAGCACCATTGCTTTGTTTGCCTCCGGCAAAGATCTTGTCGCCTGAGTTTTTCAGTACCGGTAAGGATTCACCGGTAACAAAACTGTAATCGAGCAGTGCATTACCATTGATCAGGATTCCGTCTACGGGAATGATTTCTTCATTTCTGATAAGGAGGCGGTCCCCCTGTTTTATATCGTGAACAGCAATAGCATGCTGCGAGTTGTCCTTCGGATCGATCCGGGTAATGGCAATTGGAAAATATGATTTGTAATCTCTTTCGAAAGAGAGAAAGCTATAGGTTTTTTGCTGAAATATTTTTCCTAACAATAAAAAGAATACGAGTCCTGAAAGACTGTCGAAATAACCCTGCCCTGTATGGGTAAAGATCTCATAGGAACTTCTGAGGAACAAGACAAGGATCCCCAGTGAAATAGGAACATCTATATTTAATATGCCGTGTTTTAATCCCTTAAAGGCTGAAATAAAATAATCTCTTGCACAGTAAATAACTACCGGTATTGAAAAGATAAACATCAGCAGATGGAAAAAAGGTTTGAAACGGTTGAGCCAGAATTCATCCAGTTCAAAATATCCCGGAAAAGAGAGCAGCATAATATTCCCAAAGGCAAATCCTGCAATGGCTACCTGATAGATCAGTGTACGATCGACCTTTAATTTTGATTTTTCTGCACTTTCCAGATTTATATTAGGTTCATACCCGATTGATGTCATCAGTTCAACCACCTGTTTTAAACTGATCTCTTCATTTTTAAAGGTAATACGTGCTTCTTTTTTTGGAAAATTAACAATGGACGATTTTACACCTTTATTAAGTTTATCGAGATTTTCCAGTACCCAGATGCACGAACTGCAATGAATACTGGGGATGTAGAAATTTACAACAGAGGTGGAGCCATCGTTAAATTCGATGATCCTTTCTGAAATATCTTCATTGTCCAGATAATCGTATTTTCCTTTGATCTCAGTGGGAATAGTTCCCGGCGACTGATCCAGATCGTAATAACAGGAAAGTTCATTCTGATTCAGGATCTCATAAACTGTTTTGCACCCGTTGCAGCAAAATGGCTTATCATCAAACATAACCTTGGTAGGGTTGCATTCGGCACCACAATGGTAACAGGTTTCTTTTGACATCTGGGAAAAATATAATGGAGGCGTAAATTTCTACTAAATTATTTACATAAAAAAATGATAAATGTCATATTTTGTTTATTTTTGCCTTAAATATTAATTATGGATATGCATCATAATTGTGAAAGTTGTATCATCAGGGAACTTAATTCACTCGGTTCCATACCTTCAGAAGATATTTCGAATATTTCCAAGCATAAGATTCCGATTCATGTGAAACGCGGCGAAGTTATTTTTAGCGAGGGAGCATCATTAAAAGGGGTTTATTGTTTGAGAAACGGTAAATGTAAGCTTACTAAACTGGCTCCTAATGGTAAAGAACAGATCGTTCGTTTTATCAGTAAAGGAGAGCTGGTAGGGCATCGCTCTATCATAAGTAACAGCGTGGCTCATTTAACTGTTACTGCTTTGGAGGAAATGGATGTTTGCTTTATTCCAAAACAGGATATCCTTGAACTCTTTAAGAAAAATACCGAGTTTTCTTTACAGATCACCAAGGCGTTGGCCCGTGATCTCGATGATGCTAATTCCTCTATAGCCAATATGGCTCAAAAGAATGTAAGAGAAAGACTTGCAGAATCTTTATTGTTCTTCGAAAAGATCTTCGGAGTAGATAATGAAGGTTATATTGCAGTTACCCTTACCCGTGAAGAAATTGCCAATGCAATTGGTACCGCCACAGAATCAACCATCAGATTACTTTCCGATTTTAAAAAAGGAGGTTATATCATTCTTTCCGGCAAAAAGATCAAATTAAAAGAAAAAGTAAAACTTCAGCAACTTACCGAGGGGTATTAATAGTTTGTAAGTCGAAGGTCGAATGTCTAAAGTCGAATCCGCTGACGTGGAAGGAGTCGAAAGTCACCTCTTGGTTTTTTTAACCAACACAGAACAACAAACACAGAACCACAAATAGTTTCTCTGTAACAATCACAGATTTTTCTGATACGCCAGTTCTTTTGATAATTACTGTGTGAGTTTATCCGAAGAACTTAAAATTAACGGGTAAATAATAAGGGTCTGACTGTTTGCCCTTCAGCATTTTAGTCAAACCCTCAGTAAAAACTTATAATATTTTCTTATTCCTCTTTCTTAAATTCTGAAAGGGTATCTTTAATGATCCTGATGCAATCCATAAGTTGTTCCTCATTCATTACCAGGGGAGGAGCAAAGCGGATGATATTGCCGTGAGTTGGTTTTGCCAAAAGTCCGTTATCACGAAATCTTACACAAATATCCCAGGCAGTAGAGCTGTCGGCGGTGTCGTTGACTAATACCGCATTGAGCAATCCTTTACCACGGATTTTTTTAATAAAATGATTTTCTTCTGCGAAAGCGGAAATTTCTTTACGGAAGATCTCCCCAAGTTTTTCAGCATTTTCAGCCAGGTTTTCTTCTTTTACCACATCCAGCGCAGCAATGGCCACTGCAGCAGCCAGTGGATTGCCTCCAAAAGTAGAACCGTGTTGTCCGGGTTTGATCACCTCCATGATATCATTATTGGCTAAAACAGCCGAAACAGGATAAGCACCTCCCGATAAGGCTTTTCCGAGAATTAAAATATCGGGTTTTACATTTTCATGATCTACAGCGAGGAGTTTTCCGGTTCGTGCCACTCCGGTCTGCACTTCATCAGCAATAAAAAGGATGTCATTCTTCTTACAGATCTCCTTAGTTTTGGCAAGATATCCTTCGTGAGGAACAAATACACCGGCTTCACCCTGAATAGGTTCTACCAGAAATCCTGCAATATTCTCATTATTCTTTATCGCTTCTTCTAAAGCATCAGTATCATCGTAAGGAATTTTTATAAATCCTGGGGTATAAGGTCCGAAATGCTTCCTGGCATCTTCATCATTTGAAAAAGAAATGATTGTTGTGGTTCTTCCGTGGAAATTGTTTTCACAAACTATGATATTTGCCTTTTCCTCAGGAATATTTTTCTTTTCATAAGCGTATTTACGACAAAGTTTGATGGCAGTTTCCACAGCTTCGGCACCGCTGTTCATAGGAAGCACCTTGTCAAAATTAAAGAATCCGGTAATATATTTTTCGTATTCTCCCAGTTTATCATTATAAAAAGCACGTGAGGTCAGGGTTAATTTTTCAGCCTGATCTTTTAATGCATTGATGATCTTAGGATGGCAATGTCCTTGATTTACTGCGGAATA
>QNYL01000069.1 GCA_003973375.1 Flavobacteriia bacterium | reverse complement strand
TATATCTCCGACTTTTTTTTAAAGGTCTTTTTTAACACAGAAGAAGATCAGCAAAAACTGGTTTTCAGCAAGGCTGAACTCGGTGCCTATATTTCCGAACAGCTCGAAGCCTCCACCAATGAGGAGGTAGATTCTGAAATACAGATCTTTCAAAATGCACTCGAATTCCATAATGTCAGGGCGAGAGAGGCCATGATCCCACGTACAGAGATCATTGCTATAGAAGTACATGATTCCATAAAGAATTTAAAAAACCTTTTTGTAGATACCGGTTTATCAAAAATTATGGTGTACAATCAGTCTCTTGACGATATTATTGGTTATGTACATGTTTTTGAACTCTTTAAAAAACCTAAAAATATACGTTCAATTTTATTACCCATTGAGCTTGTACCTGAGTCAATGATGATCCATGATATTTTAAACAACCTGATCAAAAAAAGAAAAAGTGTTGCTGTAGTACTGGATGAATACGGTGGAACTTCAGGTTTGATCACCGTTGAAGATATTATTGAAGAACTCTTCGGAGAAATAGAAGATGAACATGACAAAACCGATCTGCTTGAAGAAAAGATTAATGACCGGGAATATAAATTCTCTGCACGACTTGAAGTTGACTACCTTAATGAGACTTACGATCTGCATCTTGCAGAAAATCCTTCCTATGAAACCTTAGGGGGGCTAATCGTATACTATACCGAAAATATTCCTTCTCAAAATGAAGTTGTTGAAATAGATAATTATCAATTTACCATTTTAAAGGTCTCCGGTTCAAAAATAGAAGAAGTATATCTTAAGATTCTTGCAAAAGATTAACTAAAAAACCATCACAATTTTTAGATTAATTATACCAATTCTTTGGTAAAACATGTTATGGTGTAGTTGATATTTGATTATTCCTCTGCATAACAAAAGGATATCCACAATAAAAATCGTGCAAAACTCCTTTCATTATTTAAAAGTATATTGTATTTTCGCAGACTAAATTTTAAAGGAAAAGGAAAATGGCAGTTTTATCGAAAATTAGACAAAGATCTGTATTCTTAATCATCATTATAGCATTAGCACTTTTTTCATTTGTATTAAGTGGTATTTTCAGTAGCAGGAGTCCGTTGTTCAACAAAAATGTAACCGATATAGGTTCTGTGAACGGCGAGCCTATCAGTAGAGAAGAATTTGCACAACAGGTTGAATATTACAGAAATAATTCCAATGGGAAAATTTCGCAAATGCAGCAGGTTAACAGTGCATGGAATAACCTGGTAAGAGAAAAGATTTATAAAACACAACTGGAAAAATCAGGTATTGTAGTTGGAGAACAGGATGTATGGAATGCAATTGTAAATCAAATCAAGGCTCAAAACAATCCGATGTTCCAAAATGAACTGGGTATGTTCGATGAAGAAAAACTAAAAGAATACATTGCCAATTTAAAAGAATCTGCCAACGACAGTGAGCGAGCCAAAGCCGCCTGGCTGGGTTGGGTTAACTACGAAAAAAGTATCAAATCAAGTTTAGAACAGAATACTTATAACTCTCTCATTCGTTCCGGCTTGAACAGTACTTTAAAAGATGGTGAGAGAAAATATTTTTACGATAATAACAATGTAAACATGAAATATGTTTACGTTCCGTTCAATTCGATCTCAGACAGTCTGATAAAAGTTTCTGATGATGAGATCAAACAATACATCAAAGACCATCCAAAGGATTTTAAAGCTGAAGCCTCAAGAGATATTGAATTTGTTAACTTTGTAATAAAACCTTCTAAAGAGGATGAAGAAGAAATTAAAAATGAATTGGTTTCACTAATCAATGATAAAGAAGAGTACAGCGCAGCTGCCAAAACAACCGTAAAGGTTACAGGATTTAAAAATGCAACTGATATGAAAGATTTCTTTGTAACCAATGATTCTGATTCTCCCTTCGACGATTCATTTTATACAAAGAGTTCCTTACCAAAGATTCTTGCCGATTCACTTTTCGATAAAAATGTTGGTGATATATACGGACCTTATAAAGACAAAGGCTATTATAAATTATCTAAACTTACAGCTGTAAAGCAAATGCCCGATTCTGTTAAAGCAAGTCATATCCTGATTTCTTATAAGGGCTCTGATGTACGAGACCCATCCATTACAATGACTCAGGAGGAAGCAAAGAAAGTAGCCGACAGTATCCTGAAAGTGGTAAAAGCCGATAAAAGTAAATTTGAGAGTATTGCCAAAGAAATGTCTGTTGACAAAAACAGCGGCGCAAAAGGCGGAGATCTGGGCTGGTTTGTTTACAGATCTATGGTACCTGAATTCAGAGATTTTGTATTTGATAATAAAACAGGAGATATAGGTTTGGTAAAAACACCTTTTGGATATCATATCATCAAAATTGACGGACAGAAAAACAGGCAAAGAGCTGTTCAGATTGCTACTTTTACCAGAAAAATTGAACCTTCGGAAAAAACTGAAAATAAAATATTCCAAGAAGCCGAAACTTTTGCTTCCGACGTATCTTCAGGTATAAATTTTGAAGAAAAGGCTAAAGAAAAGAACTACGTGGTAATTCCTGTAATGAATCTGAAAGAACTGGATGAGAATATTTCAGTATTAGGCCCCCAGCGTCAGATCGTAAGATGGGCTTTTGATAAAAGCACCAACGAGAACGATGTAAAAAGATTTGATACAGATAAAGGTTATGCCATAGTTAAACTGGTTAAAAAGCATAAGAAAGGTTTGTCTGACCGCACAGGTATAGTTAGAAAAATTCTGATGAATAAGAAAAAAGCTGAACTTATAGCTAATAGATCAACTGGTGATAATCTTGATGAAATCGCCAAACAGAATAATACTACTGTAAAAACTGCCATAGCAGTATCAAATGCAAGTCCTGTTTTGCCGGGTGAAGGCAGGTTTCCGGAGATTGTTGGTGTTGTAACAAGTTTAGACGAGAACAAACTCGTAAAAAATATTGAAGGCCAAAGAGGAGTGGCTTTTGTTATGGTTACCAAGAAAAATACTGCAACCCCGCTTGGAAACTATCAGGCAGGTAAAAATGCAGAGGAAAGAAAACTAAAAAATAAGAATGTTCAAATTTATAATGCCATAAAAGATAATTCGGAAATTGAAGATAATAGAGCTACTTTTTATTAATAAAATGTAGTTTTTTAACAGTTTTTCACATATTTATTACATTATGTTTCAATTTTCTCATAACTAAAGTGATTATTTTGTTATCTTTTTATATATTTGCCGTATCTATTTTTTAGAATTTAAATTAAGATAAACATAGACAGAAAATTATTAATTAAATTTAATTACAATGAAACATTTTAAAAAAGTTCTTTTTGTATTTTTAATTGTTGCCGGTTTTGGTAGCATTAACGCGCAAAATTCTGACAACCCTTGGTCCATAGAAATTGGAACCAACTCGGTTGATTTTTATCCTACCGGTGCTGACTGGCCTACAGGTGGTGACATTTTACCCGCTCCAATAGCAGGTACTGACTATCTTGGTGGAATGTTTGAAGATTTCTTCAATTTTAACGACCACTGGAATACTGCAGCAGTTATTTCAAGAATTAGGGTAGGAAGATATATGGGATCTGGATTCTCTTTAGGAATTGCCGGATCTTTCAATAAGATTGACAAAGTAGGAAACTATGAAGCTAGTGATTTATCTTATTTCGCAGCCGATATGGATGTAAGATGGAATCCTTTAAACCACAGTTGGTTTGATCCTTATTTATTAATTGGTGGAGGTTACACATGGGTTGACGAAAACGGAAACGTTTCTTTGGACGGTGGTGTAGGTATCAATTTCTGGTTTAACGATTTTATTGGTGCTAACGTACAAACTATGTACAAACACTCATTTGACAATGAGTCAATGTTACCTCACTTCCAGCACGCTTTAGGTCTTACCTTTAGATTTGGTGGAAAAGATACTGATGGTGACGGAATCTATGACAAGTACGATGCTTGTCCTGAGGTTGCTGGTTTAGAAGCTTTCAACGGTTGTCCTGACAGTGACTTAGATGGTATTCAGGATTCTGAAGATGCTTGTCCTAACGTAGCTGGTTTAGCTGAATTAAACGGTTGTCCTGATGCTGATGGTTACGGTATTGATGATAATGATGATGCTTGTCCTAACGTAGCTGGTTTAGCCGCATTAAACGGTTGTCCTGATGCTGACGGTGACGGTATTGCTGATAAAGATGATAATTGTCCTAATGTAGCTGGTCCTGCCGAGAACAATGGTTGTCCTTGGCCTGATACTGATGGTGACGGAATCTTAGACAAAGATGATAACTGTCCAAATATATTTGGTGTTGCTGAAAATAATGGTTGTCCAGCTGTAACTAAAGAAGTTCAAAAAGAAATCATTGACCTTGCAAGAGCTATTTTCTTCAACGTTAATAAAGCTACATTTACTCACGAGACTGAAATAAGATTATCAAAAATCAGTGATATCCTTAACGGATATAAATCTATCAATTTCGTAGTTGAAGGTCATACAGATGATACTGGACCTGCCGCTTACAACAAGAAGCTTTCTCAAAAACGTGCTGATGCCGTTAGAGATTACTTAGTTGAGCATGGATTCCCAGCAGATAAGATTACAGCAATTGGATATGGTGAAGAAAGACCAATCTGTACTACAAAAACTAGAAAATGTAGACAAGCAAACAGAAGAGTTGATATCTTCAGTGAAAATGCTAACAGAGATCTTTACAACAAATAATGTTTAATTAGTTTTAAATAAATATTCAAAAACATCCGTCAATTGACGGATGTTTTTTTTTATAGACTTTTCGTAGCTTTGCTACATGCAAAAATTCCTTGGCAAACTTGCTGAACATTATATCAGGCTAAATACTAACCTTTCCGGTTATACTTTTATTCTTCCCAACATTCGTGCCGGTATCTTTCTGAAGACCGAGTTTAAAAAAAAGCTAAATAGTGTTACTTTTCTGCCTGAGTTCATCAGTATAGAAGATCTTATCACGGAGCTTTCCGGACTTTCAAAAACAGATAATATCAGTCTGCTGTTTGAATTCTATAAGATATATTTACAAAACAATACACTCGACAAAGCAGAAAACTTTGACACCTTCTCAAAATGGGCTTTTCTGCTTATTCAGGATTTTAATGATATCGATAAAAATTTAAAAGATGCTGATGAGATTTTTAATTATCTGATCGATGCGAAACGGATTGAGAAGATCTTTTTAAACGGAAATGGATCGGAGATCACACAAAATTATTTTGAATTTATAGAAAAAATAGGCGTTTATTACAAGCAGTTATCTGATGCTCTTTTGAAAAATAAAACAGGATATCAGGGCTTACAATACAAGATGGCCTATAAAAATATTAATGATTATATAAAAAATAATAATCATAAAAAACTGGTATTCGCCGGTTTTAACGCCATGAATTTATCAGAAGAAAAGATCTTTCAGGAACTTTTAGATAAAGGTATGGCAGAAATATACTGGGACACCGATTCCTACTATTTAAAAGCACAAAATCTAACAGGTAAGTTTGTGAATCAGTATAAAATAAAATGGAAATATTATCAAAATCACAATTTTTTATGGATTGACCGCAATCTTGAAAAGCCAAAAAAATTAAAAGTTATTGGCGCATCAAAAAATGTAAATCAGATCAAGTATGTAGGCGAGGTACTTAAAAATTCTGATGATCAGTTCAATAATTTTCAAAATACGGCCATTATTTTATCTGATGAAAAGCTGTTACCGGTTTTACTGAATTCCCTGCCTGAAGAAGTTAAACAAGTTAATATCACTATGGGATATGCCCTGAAGAATATTGCTTTTTCTTCTTTATTCGAACTGTTGTTCAGAATGCATCTCAACAGAAACCGTATCAATCAGGAGGATTATTTTTATTTTAATGATGTGGTTAATTTTTTGAATTTATCCTTTTTAAAAAGTTTGATCAATCAGACAAAACTTAAAGAAAAGCTCTCCGGATTTATTAAAAACAATACGGTACTGATCCATAAAGATGATATTTTTAATCTAATCGATTCTGTAACCGAAAAGGAGAATAATCTTAAAATTTTTTTTAAGAACAGGGAGGATGATATTGAAAAAATATTATCGGATATTGATAATCTTATCAGATATCTGAAAGAGGAAGAGAATCTCAAGGCGCTTGAAACCGAATATCTTTTCCGTTTCAGGAGTATATTCAATGAAATTGCGATCTTAAACAACAAATACCATTATATCCGTGATCTGAATACGCTATATCAGTTTTATCAGCAGATCCTTGTTAATGAGAATATGTCATTCCGTGGAGAACCTTTGCAAGGCTTACAAATTATGGGAATGCTCGAATCGAGAGTACTCGATTTTGAAAATGTGATCATTACCTCTGTAAATGAAGGGGTTCTTCCGGAAGGAAAAAAACAGAATTCTTTTATCCCTTTTGATATCAAAGTGAAATTTGGTCTTACCACCTATAAGGATAAAGATGCTATTTTTTCCTATCACTTTTTCAGAATTCTGCAAAGAGCAGAGCATATTGTCCTTACATACAATACACAGGCTGATGAATACGGCCTGGGGGAACAAAGCCGATTTATAACACAGCTTGAACTTTCAAAAGAAAATGGAGAACTTCCTCACCTTAAAATAGAAAGAAATACCGTGAGCCCAATCGTTCCTGTAAAACAGACTGAACTGATGAAAATTGAGAAAAATGAACAAACAATCATAAAATTAAATGCTATCGCTCAAAAAGGTTTTTCTCCTTCAGCACTCATCTCCTATATCAGAAACCCGATCGATTTCTACAAAAAGAAGGTATTACATATTAAGGATCTGGATACTATTGAAGAGGATGTAGCCTTTAATACCTTTGGTACAATTGTACATAATGCTCTTGAGAATCTGTATCGCCCGCTTATCGAAAAAACCCTTACGGAAGAGGATCTTAAGAAGATAAAATCAAAAACAAAAGAAGAAGTCAGAAAACAATTTCTGGAACATTTTACTCCTCTAAGCATCTCAAAAGGTAAAAATTATTTAAGTTTTGAAGTGGCCGTTAAATACATCTATAAATTTATTGAAAATGAAACGGAACAGATCAACAAAGGAAAAAAGATAAAGATCCTCAACCTGGAAAAAGAAATTCTAATTGAGCACCAGCCGGAAACTTTTGATCATCCTGTTCAATTGAAAGGGTTTATAGACCGGATCGATGAAGTTGACGGAGTACTAAGGATCATCGATTATAAAACCGGGAAAGTTGAACCTAAAAATTTAAAACTTCAGGACTGGGAACAACTTATAGAGAATTATGATATGAGCAAAAGTTTTCAGATTCTGATGTATGCCTACCTCTTTACCAAAGATCATCGTATCAATCCTGATCAAACCCCTTTGGAAGGAGGTATAATTTCTCTTAAAAATTTAAAACCCGGTTTAATGCTGTTCAATGGCAAAAAGATCCAGAAAAAAGATATAGAAAACTTTATTGTTCAACTTGATATCTTACTGGAAGAACTCTTTAATTCCGGTATTCCTTTTACCGAAAAAGAGATTAAAGAGTTTAAATTCTGATCTTTTCAATCTGCTTTACCCTACCTCTAAAAGGCAGCGAATTTTCAATATTTTCTCTCCTCATATCAGGTAAGTTTTAGATTTGGGGTAAAAATGTTGAAAATTAAAAAAAACTGACGTTATTGATAAACTATAATCAGCTTATTTACTGCGTGTTACATTTTTTTTAAACTTTAACACTTTTTGATGTTAACTTTTTGATTTTTCTGTCATTAAAATACAGAAAACAAACTAACATGTGTTTTTGGTATTTCGGATTTTCATAACTATTGTTATTATCCCCCTCAATAACAATTTTAAAAGAGCCTGCTAAGGCTCTTTTTTATTTTTTTATTCCGTTAGGAAAAAAACAATCAACAAATCTTATCTTAGCAAAAAAAATAAATGAACTGGGAACAACTTTTATCGTTAAAACGATACGGCGACACTGAGAAAAGATTACGAAAAGATCAGGACAATACCCGGCTGGGTTTTGAAGTTGATTACGACAGGATTATCTTCTCCGACTCTTTTAGAAGTCTGCAGGATAAAACCCAGGTGATCCCCCGCTCTAAAACCGATTTCGTTCATACGCGTTTAACGCACAGTCTGGAAGTATCTGTTGTAGCACGTTCTTTAGGCAGGATTGTTGGAAATCATCTTTTAATGAAATACCCTGAGCTTTATGAAAAAGGATATCAGTTTAATGATTTTGGAGCAATTGTAGCTGCAGCTGCCCTGGCTCATGATATAGGTAATCCTCCTTTTGGTCACAGCGGAGAAAATGCCATCGGAGAATATTTTAATTCCGGAAACGGGAAGAAATATAAATCCTTATTAGGCCCGAAACAATGGCAAGATCTAATCGACTTTGAAGGAAATGCTATGGGATTTAAGATCCTGACCGAATCGAGAACAGGTATTGAAGGTGGTTTACGCTTGTCTTATGCTACTTTGGGGGCTTTTACAAAATATCCTAAGGAATCCCTGCCCAAGAGACCGAGTAAAAATATCTCTGAAAAGAAATTCGGAGTGTTGCAATCGGAAAAAGAATTCTTCCTGGACATGGCAAAAGAACTCGGCTTAAAGCCTACCAACAACAATGAATATACCGGTTTTTCACGTCATCCGCTTGCATTTCTGGTAGAAGCTTCTGATGATATTTGTTATACCATTATCGATTTTGAAGATGGAATCAACCTGGGGCTGGTTTCTGAAGACTATGCACTGGAATATCTGATCAATCTGGTCAGAGACTCTATTAATACAAAAAAATACCACAGATTACAGCATAAAAAAGACAGGATCAGCTATTTGAGAGCTCTTGCCATCGGCAATCTGATCAATGAAGCCGCAAAAGTATTTATCGATAATGAAACGGAAATTCTGGAAGGTAATTTTCACAGGTCTTTACTGGACAAAAGTAAATATGAAGCCCAGATTAATGATATCTTGAAACTTAGTGTGGAAAAAATCTACAAAAACAATGAAGTTGTTGAAAAAGAAATAGCGGGTTATCAGATTCTGGCAGACCTGCTCGATGCGTTTGTACCGGCAATTGAGAATACATATCAGAATAAAGCATCGGGATATGAAAAACTGATCTTTAGTCTGCTACCGGAAAATTATAAAGAGCCTAAAGATTCAACCTACGACCGGATTATGCAGGCCTGCAGTTTTGTTTCCGGACTTTCCGATGGTTACGCCATACAATTACATAAAAAGATCAAAGGCATCGATCTGAGCTGATATTTTTTAGAATTTAAGTAAAACTCCGATTACCAGCTGCTGTTTGAATTGAACTCGGGCACCATAAGTAATGATATCACCACTATCATTCACTTCTTTATATTTGATGTCATCATCATAGATCAGATGTGTTCCAAAACCTGCTTCAAAGAATTTATTAACCTTAAATTTAAAATTGAGCCGCCAGTCCACATCAATATTTCCAAAATTATTGATATAATCGGTGTACAGACTTAATTTATTTTCCATCGCAATGTTCTTGACAACTTCAACCTGCCAGTGCGATTGTATCAGAGCTCCAAATTCTATACGTGAACGTCTTCCTTTCTCTACCCCAAAAGCACCTTCATCGGAAAGTATATCATCCAAAACAAAAGTGGATTTAAAAGTGACCGGCGACATATACACCGTAAAATGTTTAGGCTTTAAATTATACTGTGCCCCGGCTCCAAAGAACAGATAGGCAGGTGCAAAAAAGCGGGAAATAGGATTTTCAGTATCGGGATATTTAAAGCCATCTGTAAACTGTGTATAAAAATTAAATCTCATGGTATAATACCAGTCCGAGCCCAGATATGATCTGTATCCTAAAGAAGAATTTAATCTTAGTTCATCATTGGTTTTTCTCACTTCCCTTCCCTCCTGCATGTTTAGCCCGTAACGCATCCTTATCTCACTTTTCCAAAGCAGTCGTTCATTCTCATAGGTCCGGTTAAAATTGATCTTTAATAATCCCGAGATCGCATTCTCCCCTCCAGCACTCCAATTTAAAAAGGCCACTTCATTTACATCCAGACCAATACTGTTCTGATTTACCCACCATGCCGGATCAATAACCCGGTTGATCCTTTTTACGCTAACTACTTTAACATCACTCAATGCTTTTACGGTATCGATCCCGTGATAGGTACTCGAATTAATAAAAGTTACCTGAGTTGGCTTTTTTACATAAGAGGTATCAAGCGTGATCTTATTTACTTTGGGGCGGTATTTGGGTATAAAGAGAGTGTCTTTTTTAACAGAATCCACTTTAACAATATAGTAAGGGCGTAAAAGAGAATCAAGAACCTCTTTTCGCATCAGTACGTAATTCTCTATATAAAAGGTTTTTTTATAGATCTCCATGGAATCCCATCTGAGAGGCTTGAAAAATGACCTTGGCTTTTCAGTTTTTAAATCGAAATGAGTAGTTTCGATTATATTCACAGAATCTCTCTTTTCTTCCTTTTCTTCTACTTGTGAATACGATATTGAAAATGTTAATATAAAAAATAAAAAAACTAATTTCTTCATATAGATATCTGTTTTACTTATCCAAAACTGTTTGAATGGTTCTTTTTAGGTTCTCTTTATCCAGTCCGGCAATTCTATGTAATTGTTCAACCGTTCCGTGTTCAATAAATTTATCCCGGATTCCTAGAATTTCTATTTGGTGACGGTAATTATTTTTATTTGCAAATTCTAATACTGCACTCCCAAAGCCACCAAATATTATACCATCTTCAACAGTAATAATCTTTTTAAACTTTTTAAAAATATTTTTTAACAATTCCTTATCCAGAGGTTTTACAAAACGCATATTGTAGTGTGCTATATCCCCTTTTTTGAATTCCTTTACTACCGATCTTATTTTTAATCCAATCGTTCCAATACTTAAAACAGCAACTTTATCTCCAGGAGTTAAAAGTACTCCTTTACCAGTTTCAATCTTTTTGAAGGGTTTTTCCCAGTTGATCATTTCTCCTGTTCCGCGGGGATATCTTATTGCTACAGGATGCCCCATACCAAGCTGGGCGGTGTACATCATATTTCTGAGTTCAACCTCATCCATAGGAGCACAGACGATCATGTTGGGAACAATTCTTAGAAAAGCAAGATCAAAGACTCCATGATGTGTTGCGCCATCTTCCCCTACCAGTCCGGCCCTGTCCAGACAAAAAATAACCGGAAGGTCCTGTATGGCTACATCATGAATAACCTGGTCATAGGCCCGCTGTATAAAAGTTGAATAGATCGCACAAAAAGGGATCATACCCTGTGTGGCGAGTCCTGCTGCCAGAGTAACGGCATGTTGTTCGGCAATTCCTACATCGAAAGCCCTTTCGGGGAATTCTGCTATCATATATTTCATCGAACTTCCGGTAGGCATAGCCGGTGTAATACCGATGATCTTTTCATTCTTCCTTGCCAGCTCCACCAGTGTCAGCCCGAAAACATCCTGAAATTTAGGAGGTACTTTCTTTTCAGATCTTTTGATGATATCTCCCGTAATCTTATCAAATTTTTCCGGTGCATGATAAGTAATCTGATCAAATTCTGCCTGACGTAATCCCTTTCCCTTTTTAGTGATCACATGAAGAAATTTTGGTCCGGAAACTTTTTTTAATTCCTCCAGCTGATGGATAAGTACTTTGATATCATGTCCGTCAACCGGTCCGAAATAAGTAAAGTTCAGAGCCTCAAAGATATTATCCTGTTTAATCTTTTGAGTATCCAGATCTTCTTTTTTAACGGAGGTAAGGTATTGTTTTAAAGCGCCCACATTAGGATCAATCCCCATTTCATTGTCATTAAGGATGATTAAAAGATTTGATCTGGCAACTCCGGCATGATTTAAACCTTCAAAAGCCATTCCGGCAGCAATACTTGCATCACCAATCACTGCAATATGATGCCGTTCTAAATTGCTTTTTAAACGCGAAGCTATGGCCATTCCCAGTGCAGCAGAAATCGATGTGGAGGAATGTCCCACACCAAAACTATCGTATTTGCTTTCTCCCCTTTTCGGAAAACCGGAAATACCGTTCAGTTGCCTGTTGGTATGGAAACGATCTCTTCTGCCTGTAAGTATCTTATGCGGATATGCCTGATGGCCAACATCCCATATAAGTTGGTCATCGGGAGTATTAAAAACGTAATGCAAAGCAATTGTTAATTCTACCACTCCGAGGCTGGAGCCCAGATGGCCTTTTTTCTCTGAAACAATATCAATAATAAAATCCCTGATTTCCTGAGCCAAAGCAGGTAAATCCTCAGGGGAAAGCCTTTTCAGATCAGAGGGAGTATCAATATTTTTCAGGAATTGACTCAATGCGAATTAATAATTTTATGGTCGATAAAAATAAGGATAAAATTATTAAATTTAGACGCTCAGAAACAAAATAAAAATGACTGATAAATTACAGTATTTTACAATAAAAGATGAATGAGAATCCTATAGGCATATTCGACTCCGGAGTTGGTGGACTTACCATTTACAGGGAGATTCATAAATTGTTACCTTATGAAAATACCATCTATCTCGCCGATAGTAAAAATGCACCCTACGGTGAAAAAAGTAAGAAGGAGATCATCGATCTGAGTATCAAAAACACAGAATTTTTGCTGAAAAAGAATTGTAAGATCATTGTAGTAGCTTGTAATACAGCCTCCACCAATGCGGTTAAGACTTTGCGGGAACGTTATAATGTTCAGTTTATCAGAACACAACCCGGAATTAAACCGGCAGCACTCAATTCAAAGACCAAAAGTGTGGGTATTCTGGCAACTCAGGGTACCCTTAAAAGTGATCTTTTATACGAAACTTCACAAAGATTTGCCAAAGGGGTTAATGTAACACATCAAATAGGAGAAGGACTTGTAAAACTGATTGAATCCAATAAAATTTATTCTGAAGAAATGGCCGGACTTCTAAAAAAATATATTCAACCCTTGCTGGAAAAGAATATTGATCATCTGGTACTGGGATGTACACATTATCCGTTCTTAATTCCCCAGTTAAAAGAAATTACCGGCGATAAAGTAACCATTATCGATACCGGGGAAGCCATTGCCAGGCAAACCCGTAACATACTGATACAGGAAAATCTGCTTAATAACAGTAAATCAAGACCAGAACGTTACTTTTACACCAACAAGAATAAAGTGGTTTTACAGCAAATATTAAACCAGATCGATTCAGATTTGATGGCAGAAAAATTAGATTTTTAATATGGAAAGTCCTTTTAACGATGAATATTTTATGAGAAAAGCCCTTCAGGAAGCTGAGATCGCTTATGAAAAAGGGGAAGTTCCCATAGGGGCCGTGGTGGTTATCAATAACAGAATTATTGCAAGAGCTCATAATCTTACAGAAACCCTGAATGATGTTACCGCACATGCCGAAATGCAGGCTTTTACTGCCGCTGCAGATTTTCTGGGAGGGAAATATCTTCAAAAATGTACTCTTTACGTTACTTTGGAACCTTGCCAAATGTGTGCCGGGGCAGCCTATTGGACACAAATTGGCAAAATTGTTTTCGGAGCACATGATCCTTACAGAGGATATCAGCATTTTAAAACCCGGCTTCATCCCAAAACAAAGGTTACAGAAGGTGTTCTTGAAAATGAATGCGGGAATCTGTTAAAAAAATTCTTTATTGAAAAAAGAAATCTGAACTAATTTACTATTCTTATGAAGAATTTCATCTTCTTTTTTATGCCCTTGTTCCTTTCCGGAAAAATACTTTTTGCACAAGAAGAGAAAAAAGATTCTTCTATTAAAAATGGATGAAGTTTCGAGGTATTTAAGGCCATCACTTACAACAGCGACCTTGGATTACAATATGGAGGTCTGATCGACCTGTACAATTATGGAGATGGAAAGATCTATCCCAAATATTACGACCGGTATTTTCTTGAAATTCCCTTTTTTACCAAAGGCAGCGGATTGTACAATTTCTCTTATGAATTCAACCGCATCCTGCCCGGCAGAACAGTCTGTGTAAATATAAAATACCAGCCCGAAGAATATGATTTTTTGGGATAAACGGATATGAGTCTGTGTATAATTCCAACTGGGAAGGCCGGTCAGAAACCTACTATAACCTGGATAATTCACAAATTTTGAGTATGCAGATACAAGGCGTCTAACTTTGCAGATATACTATTGTATATCAAAAAGTTAGCAACGTAGTAGATGCTTGCTCAAAATATAAACAATAGCCCAAATTTGGGCTAAAATAAATTTAAAAATTTTCATCATAAAATATTGATATCAAGTAAATTGGTGCAAAAATATTAGCTTAGAGGTGAATTTTTGGGGTTAATATTAGTGTCTGTCTATAAATTGCTTGATTTTTGATAGATTATTATTTATGAATCAACATCACATCAGCACATCACCATTTCACCGCTCATCACTAAACACTCAAAACTCAAAACTCAAAACTCAAAAACTCAACACTCAACACTCAACACTCAAAACTCACTTCTCTTTCTTAATATCTTTTATATTCAGCTGAAGATTCGTCATTCCATTCCAATGGTTTTCTTCAATGGTAAAAGCAGCTTTAAAAGAATGACCATTTTTTATCAAAGGATATTTGTAACCAAGTCCGAAAC
>QNYL01000070.1 GCA_003973375.1 Flavobacteriia bacterium | reverse complement strand
AACAGATGGCTTATTTATTTTTGATCTCTTTATAAATTTTTTAGTAAGTCTTTTCAAGTATCCATTTTTGATGTGAGCTGCCATTTTTTTCCCAAGTAGTTAAATTATGATTTCCGGAATTAACATCTATGACTTTGCCATTGGTTTTAAAACAACAATTCCAATAATTATTGTTATATATTTTTAATAGTATTGGTTACAATAGATTGATTTTAGCTAATCTAAAAAAAATAGATTAAACCCGAAAATTCAAATAAGAAAAACCGTAAAATAGCATGATACCTTTTATATTTGTGTTTTTCAAACTTAAAACTTTAAATGCCAAAATTAATATTTTCTATTAATATTAAAAAAGACAAACTATTTGGTTATGTTTTTGTTCCTTATTTTTTATCTGAAAAAGATAAAGAGTTTTATACAATAAACAAACGAATTACATTATCAGATATAGAAAATCAAAACTTCTCCTTTGAAGAATGGATGATTAAAGTAATTAACATTTCTCATTCATTAAGTTATGCAGAACTAAATAAAAGATTTAATAAAAAAAATAAAAAGTTTTCATTTGATGCTTTTTTTAACAACACAGACAAAGAAAATGTTTTTTTTATAAATTCATTTATAGAAAAAAAGAAATTAGACATCGTACAAATACTCAAAAAAAAGGAGCCCTTACTTTTCACTGTCACAGATAGAAATAGTAATATTCATTCTGAAAACTTAATTGATATTTCTCATGAAACAGCAAAAGTTAAAATGATTTTTGAAAAAAAAACCGACACTTTACATTATAAGATACAAGTGTCTCATAACGATAAACCAATTGACTTGCAAGATGGGAATATTAAAATAATAAGTAACCACTCTCCTTCTGTTATTTATAAAAACAGCATGTTTTGGTTTGAAAAAAAAGAGTTTAACGGTAACAAGCTAAACCCTTTTTTAAAAAAATCTGAAATTATTGTACCTACAAAACTGGAAAGTATTTTTTTTGAAAAATTTATCAAACCCTCAGTGCGTAATTTCAACTGCGAAGTGAAAGGTTTTAAACTTCACGAGATCACGGTAAAACCAAAGGCAGAATTGCGAATTGAAAAAACAATTTTTGGAGATTTTATATTTACTCCATATTTCATTTATCAAACAAATAAAATTGTATTTTATTCTAAACAAAGATCCTTTGTAGAGGTTATAGAAAATAATGGGAATTATGCTTTAAAAAGTATACAAAGAAATTATACAATTGAAAGTTTTTATTTGGATGAATTAGAATCAAGTGGTTTAATAGAAACAGACAAGCATTTCAAATTTGTAAAAAAGGCTATAGATAAATATGAATTTTCAGAGCAAACCAGAGAATTGCTTTATAGATTACAACAAAAAGGATTTAAAATTATCAATTATTTATTTGCAAAAGAAGTCAGTTACAGTAATGTAAGTTTGAGTTATCAAACCAGCCAAAAACAAGATTGGTTTGATTTATATATCAAAGTTCAATTTGGTGATTTTGAAATTGATTTTTTGCAGTTAAAAGATCAT
The DNA here is from genome assembly GCA_003973375.1 of Flavobacteriia bacterium. Taxonomy (GTDB): domain Bacteria; phylum Bacteroidota; class Bacteroidia; order Flavobacteriales; family Flavobacteriaceae; genus Namhaeicola. Next base: position 13,175 of record QNYL01000070.1, on the reverse strand, counting down.
ATTCTTACTAAAAATTATGAATATGAACTTCCTGATGGTACAATTGCAATTATTCCAGAAGTTTGGTTTTCTGAGCTTAATTCCTTGGCTAAACGAACAAATAAAAATAACCAAACCTCCATACGTAAAACACATCTCCAAATATTAGAAAATAATAAAACCTTAAAATCTGACGCTGAAATTACAAAAAGGATCAATGCTTTTAAAGTAAAAGAGGAAGTGAGTTTGCCTAAAAAAAGTATTGCAAAACTCAGGGATTATCAAATAAAAGGTTATCAATGGTTATACCAGCTTACACAACATCAATTTGGAGTTTGTTTAGCAGATGATATGGGATTAGGAAAAACATTACAGGTTATTACCTTATTGCAAAAATATTTTGAAAAACATAAAATATCAGGTGAAATTCAACATTCGAAATTAAAGAGCATTCCGGTTACAAATTTTCAATATTCTTTATTTGATGAAGGTTTATCTTTAAATTCTGATAACAAAAACAATGTAAATAAAAGCAATGAATCAACCTTTCAATCTGTATTGCTGGTCGTTCCAAAATCATTAATTTATAACTGGATTGTAGAACTTAAAAAATTTGCTCCCGAATTGACTTATAGTGTCTATCACACTTCTAACAGAGATGGAAATCTGAAAAATGCAATTCATCAAAAAAATATCATTATTACAACCTATGGAGTAGTTAGAATGGATATTGAACAGTTAAAAGATTATCAATTCAGTTATTTGGTTTTAGATGAAAGTCAGGCAATTAAAAATCCAAATTCAAAAACTTACCAGGCTGTAACTCAATTAGATTCCCAATACCGGATAAGTATAACAGGCACCCCCATTGAAAACAATCTAACTGATTTATGGTCGCAAATGAACTTTCTCAACCCTAATATCCTTGGTGATTTAAGCTTTTTTGAAAATGCTTATAAATATAAAATTCTAAATAATACAGAAGCACCCGAATTAGAGGAATTGAGATCGATTATTAATCCTTTTATTTTAAGAAGATTAAAAAAAGATGTCGCCAAAGAATTACCAGAAAAAATTGAGCAGACGGTATATTGCGAAATGCATCCGGATCAATTGGAATTGTATGAAAAAGAAAAATCAGCTATAAGAAATGAATTAATGTCGGGAAACAGCAAAAGTAATTATATAGATGTTTTAGCAGTTCTTAACCGACTTAGGCAAATTGCCATTCATCCTGATTTACTGGATGCTAAGAGCGAGATCCCTTCCGGAAAATTTGAAACCATTGTTCAGTATATGGAAAGTATCATAGATCAGGGAGATAAATTTCTGGTGTTTTCATCATTTGTCAAACATTTGAATCTTTTTAAACAATATTTTGAAGATAAGGATATTTCCTATGAAATGCTTACAGGAAAAGACAATAAACGGCAACAAATTGTTGATCGTTTTGAAAAAACAAATAGCATAAAACCTTTTCTAATATCAATAAAAGCGGGAGGGATTGGGTTGAATTTAACGTCGGCAAACTATGTTTTTATCATAGATCCCTGGTGGAATCCATTTGTGGAAAAACAGGCAATTGACCGGACCCATAGAATTGGCCAGGATAAAAATGTTATAGTATATAGATTCATCTCCAAAGATTCAATTGAAGAAAAAATCCAGCAACTACAAAAGACCAAACTGGAAATGAGTGATTCTTTGATTGAAAATGATATTTCTGAGAAAATAAATATAAAAGATCTGCTGCAATTAATTTGATGCCTTAATAAATTTCCCTAAAATCTTAAGGGCTTTGCCTCAATTCATAACAAGAAATATAAAAATAGTAAATATTTTTACAGAATTTACAATTTGAGGTTTGATATACAAAATTGGTGGTGTTTTTTAAAAAAATGTTTTTGCTACTTTTGAAAATTATAAGAGTGATATGAAAAAAGCAAAACCTTATACTGGTATTTTACTGGAATGTTAGGAAATAAATATTAATTTTGCGAATAAGGTTTTTGATTACCTGAATTTATAATTATTTTAAATTTTGTCCGGTAAAGCTTCTAAAAAAATAATATTGAAAAATTAATATGCGAAAGAAATTAACAGCTTTACTGATCACTTATAATGAAGAAGATCTTATTCAGGGTGTTTTAGAGAATATTAGCTTTGCCGATGAGATTATTGTTGTAGATTCATTTAGTACAGATAGAACAATTGAGATTGTAAAGAGATTTAAAAATGTAAAGCTGATCCGGAGAGCCTTTAATAATTTTACTGATCAACGCGAATTTGCTATATCCAAAGCGAGTAATAAGTGGCTCTTCTTTCTGGATGCTGATGAATTAACATCAGAAAATTTAAAAAATGAGATCCTGAACGAGCTTGAGAATCCCGGAGATATTGTGGCATACGGAGTAAAAAGAAATTTTTATTTCAAAAAGAAATTAATTCGCTTTAGCGGATACCAAACCCATATTGTTTACCGGTTATTTAATAAAGATTATTGTTATTATGATAGACGAAAAAAGGTTCATGAAACTCTGATTTTTCAGGGAAAGACAAAGATCTTAAAAAATAAACTCGATCATTTTTCCTATAAAGATGAGATGAGTTTTAAAAAGAAACTGACCAAATATGCTCAATTAAGAGCAGAAGAACTTTTTGAAAAACACAAAAAACCAAATCTGTATCATTTTTACGTTAAACCTTTATATAGATTTGTAAATCAATATTTTATACGTTTAGGTTTTTTAGATGGCAAAGAAGGATATAAAATATCAAAATTGAATGCTTTTGAAGTCAAACAGCGTTACCTAATCTTGAAAAAGATGATAAAACACAAAAGCGAAAACAATATCATATAAGTAGATGAAAAAAGAAATAAAACACACACTTGATATATTAAAAAATGGTGGTGTAATTATTTATCCCACGGATACACTTTGGGGGATAGGATGTGATGCTACCGATGAGGAGGCTGTTGACAAGATCTATAAGATAAAACAACGCGCCGACAGTAAAAGTATGATTATTTTGGTAAGCAACTGGGAAATGCTGAAAAATTATATCAAAAAGATTCCTGCAAAGGTTGGTTGTGTTATAGATGGAGCGATTAAGCCTACAACAGTAATCTATAACAAACCGAAAGGGCTGGCCCCCAATGTGGTTTCCTCTGATAAAACTGTGGGAATAAGAATTGTTGATGATGAATTTGCCAAGTTGCTGATAGATAAATTTGGAAAGCCTATTGTTTCTACTTCAGCAAATTTAAGTGGTAAACCGGCTCCGAAGAATTTTAAAGATATTGATCAGTCGCTGTTAGAAAAAGTAGATTATGTAGTTAATTTGCATCGGGACAGAAGGGGAGGATCAGCCTCCAGAATTGTAAAATTTGATAAAAAAGGAGGATTTAAATTCCTTAGAAAATAAATATATGCAGAACAGATCCTTTAAAAAAGCTGTAGAGAACAGTATATTTGAAATAATCTCCCGGGCTGCCATAGCGCTTGGTCAGGATACTTATGTGATAGGAGGATATGTTCGTGATTTTGTACTGAACAGAAAAAAATCAAAAGATATTGATGTGGTAACGGTTGGTGATGGTATTAAACTGGCCGATCAGGTGGCCTCGATGTTATCCGGAAAACCGAAAGTACAGTTCTTTAAAAATTTTGGTACGGCTATGGTTAAAACCAAAGGGGTGGAGCTGGAATTTGTGGGGGCAAGAAAAGAATCATACCGGGAATCGAGCCGTAATCCGGAAGTAACTCCCGGAACACTTGAGGATGATCAGAACCGGAGGGATTTCACCATCAATGCTATGGCGATAAGCCTGAATGAAAAAGATTACGGTACGTTGATAGATCCGTTTAACGGCATGCAGGATATCGAGAAAAAGATTCTCAGAACACCTCTTGATCCTGATATTACCTATAGTGATGATCCCCTCAGGATGATGAGGGCAATTCGCTTTGCCTCACAGCTGGGATTTACCATAGAAAATAATTCACTGGAGGCGATTTCTAAGAATTCACATAGGATCAGGATTATTTCCAAAGAAAGAATTGTAGATGAACTGAATAAGATTCTGATGAGTGACAAGCCTTCTGTTGGTCTTAAATTATTGGAAGAAACTTCACTTCTGGAATATATTTTACCGGAACTCACTGCACTGAAAGGAGTGGAACAGATTAAAGGGCAAAAACACAAAGATAATTTCTATCACACGCTTCAGGTAGTGGATAATATAGCCGAAAAAAGTAATAATTTGTGGTTGCGCTGGGCAGCATTACTTCACGATATTGGTAAAGCCCCGACCAAAAAATTTGACAAAGAAGTGGGATGGACTTTTCACGGACATGAATTTGTAGGATCTAAAATGGTGAAAAAGATTTTTAAACGTCTTAACATGCCTTTGAATGAAAAAATGAAATATGTTCAAAAGATCGTTATGTTGAGTTCCAGGCCCGTGATCCTTGCCGAAAACGTTACAGATTCTGCCGTCAGACGACTTATTTTTGATGCAGGAGAAGATGTTGAAGATTTGCTAACACATTGTGAGGCAGATATTACTACCAAAAATAAAAAGCGAGAGCAGCAATATATTAGAAATTTTGAAAAGGTTAGACAAAAGATCAAAGAAGTGGAGGAGCGTGATCGTGTAAGAAATTTTCAACCACCTGTAACCGGTGAAATGATTATGAAAACCTTTGGTTTAAAACCGGGACGTGAGATTGGAGTTTTAAAAGAAGCCATCAAGGAAGCCATCCTCGAAGGAGTTATTTCAAATGATTTTGATGAAGCCTATCAGTTTATGATTGATGAGGGCAAAAAGATGAGACTAAAGCAGGTAGAGTAGTAAGCGATTAGTGAAAAGGGATCTAAAATTTAAGATTTAATATTTGAAATTCAAAATTCTTCTATTTAGTGATAACGTTCGAAGTAAACCCGCCTTACAGCACAGTAGGTATTAAAAGTCTAAGGCCATTCTCTGAATTTCTCTGAGTTTCTCAGTGGAATAGTCTTTTGAATAAGCGAATAGAAAAAGAGAAATATGATCAAAAACAGAACAATAAACATCAAGAACAACAAACAACATTTCTGCGTTAATCAGCGAGATCTGCGGGAGAAAAATACTAAAGGTCAATCTGTATGATCATTCTTTTATAAGAAAAAAGCTATTAAATCATTGAAGCATTTAAGCATGGCATCATTGTATAGTAATAATGAAAGATTAATTCTGAATCTTCTTCAGGTTACCAAAAGCGTCAAAAACCTTTTTATCGGCAAAATAAATACTAAAGAATACACTGATAATAGATGAAGAAAAGACTGTGATCATCAGCATGATCTGATATTTTACAGCTATGATCGGGCTGCTGCCTCCCAGGATCTGGCCCGTCATCATCCCCGGAAGGGAAATAAGTCCCACAATAGCAACATTGGCAATTACCGGATTAAAAGCAACTTTAAGGGCTTCTTTTTTAAAAGGGGCCACAGCTTCCTGATGTGTGGCGCCGTTGGCCACATACCACTTGTAGAGTTCTTTTTCTTTTTTAAGTTTTTTGTAATAAACATTCAGGGCAATAATAATGGTTTTTATTGAATTACCGAGCAGCATTCCTGTGATTGGGATAAAATACCGGGCATCGAACATTTTTGGGAGTTTGATGATAAAACCCAGAAAGAAAGTATCCGTAATAATGATGCTGAGCAAGATGGAAATAAAAATAGGAATTAAAAAATATTCCTTCTTTAATTCACTGCGTTTGATGATGGTAAAGGTTGCCAGGATTGTCATGATAAAAACCCATAACAGATTCAGCCAGGTATTGTTCAGATCGAAAATAAATTCCAAATAAAAACCAACAAGCAGCAACTGAACCGTCATTCTGATAAAGGAGATCGCAGCATCTTTTACCAGTCCGGTTTTGTAATACCAAAGAATGTAAAAAGGAATGATCAGGATGATATACCCAAAGATCAGAGAAAGATAATCTATGTTGATCACTTCTTTCATAGGGCAATGATTTTTTGAGAGTGTTCTGTCCAGTAAGGATCGTGTGAAACGGCTATAACCGTAAGCTCTTTTTTTGAAAGGATAAAATCGGTAATGATCTTTTTATTGTTGTCATCAACCGATGAGGTGGGCTCATCAAGAATCATCACAGGTTTGTGTAGTAAAAAGATTCCGGTAAGCAGTAATCTTTGTTTCTGTCCGCCTGAGATCTCATCAATATTTCTGTTTAAGATGTCCTCGGGGAGATTGAAGATCTTAAATATTTTAAAGATCTCTTTTTCTGTTGGAATATTAGCTTTGTTGTTCTTAAAAGAAAAAGGAGTGTAGATCATTTCTTTTACCGATTCAAAATATAAGGCAGTTTCCTGAGGTAACCAGGAGATCTCTTTTCTGATATCCATAAGGTTTTCTTTGTTCAGTTTCTTACCAAACCATGTAATTTTACCCTGTGTGATAGGAACAAAACCCAGCAAAGCATTGATCAGGCTGGTCTTGCCCTTTCCGGAATCGCCTGTGATTGCAATTTTATCCCCTTTTTTAATGGTGAAGGAAAGATCCTGAAATACAGGTTCGTTATCGTATTCGACTTTAATATTTTCAATATTTAGGATGTCGTTTACCATAAAAAAGAATAAATATTTGCAGTATTAACGCATTGCAGCAACACTACATTTAATGGCAGGGATAAATAAAAATTTCTATTTTAGAATATTTCTAGAGATCACCAGTTTCTGAATCTCAGTAGTGCCTTCGCCGATGGTACATAATTTGGAATCACGGTAGAATTTTTCAACCGGATAATCTTTGGTATAACCGTATCCGCCAAGTATCTGTACTGCATCTGTAGCAACTTTAACGCTTACTTCAGAAGCATACATTTTTGCCATAGCACCAAGCTTTACTAATTTTTGTCCGGTATTTTTTAAATAGGCAGCCTTGTATAAAAGAAGTTCAGAAGCTTCTATTTCCGTTATCATATCGGCCAGTTTAAACGAAATTCCCTGAAAAGCACTGATGGGTTTTCCAAATTGTTCTCTTTCTTTAGAATATTGCAACGCAGCTTCATAGGCTCCTTTTGCAATTCCCAGAGCAAGAGCTCCTATTGAGATCCGGCCTCCATCTAAGATTTTTAATGACTGAACAAAACCATCACCGATCTCTCCCAGAATATTGTTTTTGGATACCCTGCAATTATCAAAAACCATCTCGGCAGTTTCTGAGGCTCTCATCCCCAGTTTATTCTCTTTTTTTCCGGCTGTAAAACCCTTGGTGCCTCTTTCCACTGCAAAAGCAGTCATTCCGTGAGAATCTCCTTTTTCGCCTGTACGTGCAATGACAATAGCGATATTTCCTGTTTTACCATGTGTAATAAAATTTTTGGCACCATTCAGAATGTAATCATCCCCGTCTTTTACTGCTGTGGTGCTCAAATTTCCGGCATCACTTCCTGTATTGTGTTCTGTAAGTCCCCAGGCGCCAATCCATTCTCCGCTGGCAAGTTTAGGGAGCCATTTTTTCTTTTGCTCTTCGTTACCAAATTCAAGAATATGGTTGGTACAAAGTGAATTGTGAGCCGCAACGGAAAGTCCGATAGAGGAATCTACCTTTGAGATCTCTTCAATAACAGTGATGTATTCTGTATAGCTCAAACCTGAGCCTCCGTATTCTTCAGGTACCATTACGCCCATAAAACCCATTTCTCCAAGTTTATGAAAAAGTTCGGTTGGAAAGATCTGCTTTTCATCCCATTCCATCATAAAGGGTTTGATATGTTGCTTTGCAAAGTCGCGAATTGACTCTGCGATCATTTTTTGGGTTTCGGAGATCTCGAAATTCATTTTACAAACTGGTTTTTATTTGACCGTCAAATATAAGTTTATTCTATTAAATTTTTCTATTGGAAACGAGTCAATTTTTTTTAAATCTTCAATTGATTCTATACTGCCGTTCCGGTTGCGATACTGGACAATTTTTTTGGTTAAATTGTAATCGATATAAGGTAAATGAAGGATCTCTTTAAAAGTGGCCTCATTAATATTAAGCCTTGTGATCTCCGGTTTTGACTTGACCTCGAATTGTTCCAGAATTCTGTTGGCGGTTTCTTTATCTATGTAGTACACTTCATATATCTGATCATTAAAAGCAAAGCCTTTAAGCAGATCTCTGTAACTGATGATCCTTTTGGCGAGTTTTTCTTCTACGCCGTTTATTTGCCTGAGTTGTTGTTCGGTAGCCAGATTGAGATCGTTTTTCTCTAAATTTATTTTCTTTCTAACAGCTTTTTTTTTCTTTTTATTTACCCATTCGGGGAATTTAAAATAGGGTTCGATATGCTTCAGCAGGCTATCACTGATATGAGTTATCTCTTGAAATTCTTGAGCAGTATTTATAAATTTTCCCTGATCGCGGTAAGCAAATAACCTGTCGATCTCCTCTACGCTCATTCCAAGTTGATAAGCTCTGTAATCAGAAAGATAATTTGGGTTAAAAGGATATATTTTATGAGAATCTTCTTTTTGAACAGCTTTTAAAGAATCCAGTTCTTTTTGAAATCTTTTGATCGAAGCGTTATTTGCATCAAAAGTTTCCTTTGAAGAGAAATCATAAAAGAAATAGATCAGCTGTAATCCAATGATGATCAGGATCAAAAAAAAGATCCCGTTTCGCTGTTGTTTGTTCAACCGGAAAGGGGATCTTTTTTCATTCATTTGAATCGCTACTTTTTATCCTGTTTGATAGCACTGAGATATCTGGCCAGTTCTTCTTTGATCTTTGGAGATAAGATAACCACACCAATCATATTTGGAACAACCATTGCAAAGATCATGGCATCTGAGAAATTAATTACAGCACCCAGACTGATACTTGCACCAATAATAACAAAGGATAAAAATAATAATTTATAAACTAAATCGGTAACTTTTCCTTTTCCAAATAAGAATTTCCATCCCTGCATTCCGTAATAAGACCATGAGATCATGGTGGAAAAAGCAAATAATATAACGGCAATGGTCAGTACGATTGAGAAGTGCGGAATAACCGAATCAAAAGCATTTGCTGTGATCTCAACTCCCTGTTTTACTTCAACTCCATATTCAAAGAAACCTCCTTTGATGTTGGTAATTACCAGAACTAAAGCAGTCATGGTACAAATAAGAACGGTATCAACAAAAGGTTCAAGCAAGGCTACAATCCCCTCACTGGCCGGAAATTTTGTTCTAACGGCAGAGTGAGCAATAGCTGCTGAACCGACTCCGGCTTCATTTGAGAAAGTTCCCCTTCTGAATCCCTGAATGATCACACCTATAAAACCACCTGCAATTCCTGCTCCTGTAAATGCTCCGTCAAAGATCAGTTTAAAAGCCTGAGGAACCAGTTTATAATCAAGAACAATGATAACCAGAGCAGCTCCTACATAGATCACAGCCATAAAAGGAACGATCTTTTCTGTAACAGAAGCAATTCGTTTAATTCCTCCTATAATTACCACTGCCACGATTACTGCCATAGCAATTCCGAAGAAAAGTCCTGCATTGTCGTTTGTTAGTCCGAAGAGCTTAATAAACTGGGCGGAAGCCTGATTGGCCTGAAACATATTTCCTCCTCCAAAGGATCCTCCAATAACCATAATGGCAAAAAATACCGCTAGCACTTTTCCAAAGCCTCCCATACCTTTTTCTTTTAAACCTTTGGTAAGATAGTACATTGGGCCACCGTAAACCGTTCCATTTTTGTCAACATCCCGGTATTTAACTCCCAAGGTACATTCGGCAAATTTTGAGGCCATTCCCAGTAATCCGGCGAGGATCATCCAGAAAGTTGCTCCCGGACCTCCAATAGAAAGTGCAACGGCGACACCGGCAATATTTCCTAAACCAACTGTTGCAGATAAAGCTGCGGTCAATGCCTGAAAATGAGAAACTTCTCCGTGATGTCCTTCTACTTTTATAGTTTCCGGCAGGTCACCATCCACAACAGTGAGATTATCCGCAGGGGGATGAACATCGGGAGCACCTGTTTCATCCAACTCATCGTATTTTCCGGCAACTACCTTTAGTGATGTGCCAAACAATGTGAACTGTGCAAATCTGAAAGTAAGGGTGAAATAAATGGCACCGCCTAACAAAACAATCAATACCCAGGGAATCTGTACGGTATCAGTAAATGGAATGGCGTAAAAAATGATGTCTACAAACCAACCTGTATAGGCTTTGAATTTTTCATCTATGATATCAGATACACTTTGTTCCTGTGCAAAAGTTAATATTGGAGTTGCAAAAAAGATAAGCGATAGTATTTTTTTATACATTATTTTTAAATTATGTGTTAGAAGGGTGCTAATATCATAAAAAAAACAGCGTATCACAAGATTAATACGTTAAAATAATTTTACAAAGAAAAACGCAAGTCTTTCTATGAGTAATTATAATGTTTTATACCTTTGACCGGTATTAAAAAAAATTTCATGGGTAAAACACTTGTTTTGGGAGCTTCGGTAAAGGAATACCGTTATTCAAATATGGCCATTCATAATCTTACTGCTCATGGTGAGGAGGTAGTAGCCATCGGATTGAGAAAAGGTATTGTAGCAGGAGTTAAGATCGAGACCGGTTACCCGGAATTTAAAGAAGTAGATACGGTTACACTTTACCTGAATGCTTTGCGGCAGGAGCAATATTACGATTATATTATTTCGCTTGAACCCAAAAGGGTAATTTTTAATCCCGGAGCTGAGAACCATGAATTTGTCAGGATTCTTAAAGAAAATAATATTGCTTTTGAAAATGCCTGTACCCTTGTAATGTTATCTACTGATCAGTTTTAAGAGTTCTCAATACTAATCACATCTCCTTCATGGCTTAATTTAACCTCCTTAAAAATGGTCCGGGCTTCTTTTAAAAATAGATCTTCATCTTTATACCGGCTTGAGAAATGCCCTAACAGTAGTTTTTTTACCTGAGCCATTTCAGCTATTTTTGCAGCCTGAAGTGCTGTAGAGTGTTTGGTGGTCTTTGCCAGTTCGGCCCGGTCTTCCAGAAATGTTGATTCGTGATAGAGCAGGTCAATATTTTTGATCTGAGTAACTATATCAGGATAATAAGCCGTGTCACTACAGAAAGCATAAGAAAGTGGTTTGGGCGGATCAAAAGTAACCTCTTTGTTGCTCAGAATATCCCCGTTTGAGAAAGTATAGTCTTTCCCTTTTTTCAGATTGTGATAATCGCAGGTTTCGATCTCAGGATGTTTTCTCACCTCTTCAATATTGATCCTTCGTTCTTTTGGCTTTTCTCTGAAAAGAAATCCGTTGGTATAGATCCGGTGTTTTAAGGGTATCGTATGAACGGTAACTCTTTCATTTTCAAAAATCAGTTCACTTTCTTTGTTTTCGAGTTCATGGAATTTTAAAGGATAACTGAGCCATGAATAGGTAAGTTGAAGCTGTATTTCAATGATCTTTTTGATTCCTTTTGGAGCATAAATGTGTAATTCCTTATCTCTGCTTAACAAACTGAAAGTAGAAATCAGTCCGATCAGGCCAAAGAAATGATCGCCGTGCAGATGTGAGATAAAGATGTGCTTTATCTTTGAAAATTTAATTTTGTTCTTTCTTAGTTGCAGTTGTGTACCCTCTCCACAGTCTATCAAAAAGTAATCGCCATTGATCTCAAGGAATTGTGAGGTTGGATAAGCAAAACTCCTTGGAGTAGCTGAATGACATCCTAAAATACTGAGTTTTAAACTCATTTGATCACCATTCTTTTTGAGATAACTTTTGATTTGGTTTTAATAGAGTAGATGTATATGCCAGAAACAAGGTCGTCACGGTAAAAAGTGATTGTGTTGATCCCCTTTTTGGTTTTTATCTTTTTGTGAAAGATCCGGTTACCCAGCAGATCTTTGACAAAGAATTCTATATCAAACTCATCATCAGCCAAAAACTTGATACGCGTTGTAACAGTAAAGGGATTGGGAGATGCTACAATGTCATGAATGCGTACATCAGCAGCTTCAAGAATCTGCTTGTCCCTTACGTCATCATCCTGCGCAAAAGTTACGGTTGAAAAGGTTAATAAAAAAAATAAAAATAAGAGTAGTTTTTTTACCATATATTGTATTTAAATTCCTAAATCGCGTTCAATATCTTCAAAATTTACCACATCTTCAGCTTCTTTTAATGTGGGTACTGCAAAAATATCTTCGGCTAAATCGTTAAAATTACTGCGGTCAAGGACAATAATAAACGATTTTCCGTTATTGTTATGATCTTCAATTATTGGCGAAAATAAAAAGATTTCTTCATTTTTAATAGCATCTGCATCAGAAAAATCTATAATTATATTTTCATCTTTAAATTTATGATAAAATTTTTTAAAATAATTAAAAAAATCTGAATTTTTTTTATCAGGTTTTATCAATGTATAATTTCCTTTCTTTTCTGTAATCATAATTATTTAGTTTCTGTTGATCTGTTGTGCCAGTAAATAGATTACAGCCATTCTGATGGCCACTCCGTTTTCTACCTGATTCAGAATAATGGATTGTTTTGAGTCGGCTACATCACTGGTCAGTTCCACGCCCCGGTTGATAGGGCCCGGGTGCATGATCACGATTTCTTTATCGATCGAATCGAGCAGTTCTTTGTTAATCCCATACATCTGAGTGTACTCTCTTACAGATGGGAAATATTTGATATCCATACGTTCATGTTGTACACGTAAAACATTGGCTACATCGCACCATTCCAAGGCTTTACGTAAATTTTTTTCATAACCTACCCCAAGCTGAGTAATATATTTAGGAATCAGGGTTGTAGGGCCGCAAAGTTTAACTTCTGCTCCCTGAAGTTTTAAGGCGTAGATATTGGATAAAGCTACTCTTGAATGTAGAATATCACCTATGATCACAATCTTTTTTCCTTTAACAGTACCGAGTTTCTCACGAATAGAAAAGGAATCTAATAGTGCTTGTGTAGGATGTTCATGAGCTCCGTCTCCTGCATTGATAATCTTGGCATCAACATGTTTTGATAAAAAATAAGCGGCTCCTTCATTGGGATGCCGCATCACGATGATGTCAACTTTCATCGAAAGGATATTGTTGGCGGTATCGATCAGGGTTTCTCCTTTTTTTACAGAGGACTGGGCTGCAGAAAAATTGATGATATCGGCAGAAAGTCTTT
>QNYL01000129.1 GCA_003973375.1 Flavobacteriia bacterium | reverse complement strand
CCGAATATCATATCAATGCGGCCGGACTTCAAAACGGAACCGATGCGGAAAAGAAAGCGGCAGTTTTGGCCGAGATGACCACTTTGATCACAAGGGTGAATGATGTTTATGAAAATGATCTGGCCATTACTTTTCAGCTGGTCTCCAACACAGATGATCTGATCTATCTTGATGCAGATCATGATCCCTATACGAATGATAGTGGAAATACCATGCAAGGGCAAAATCAAACTACCTGCGATGATATAATCGGAAGTGCAAATTACGATATCGGACATGTGTTGAGTACCGGTGGAGGTGGAATTGCAAGCCGGGGCTCGGTTTGTCTGGGTTCTTCAAAGGCTAAAGGAGTTACAGGTAATTCTAATCCGGTAGGAGATTTGTTCTATTTCGATTTTGTAGCCCATGAATTCGGTCACCAGATGGGAGCCAACCACACTTTTAACAGTGATAAGGGAAATTGTGGTGATGGAAACAGAAATCTTGCCACCTCGGTTGAACCCGGTAGTGGATCTACGCTGATGGCCTATGCCGGGCTCTGTTCGCCTGAAAATGTACAGGGTCACAGCAATTTTTATTTTCATACCGTTAGTATAGACGAGATTTGGTCAAACCTGACCAACGGAAGTGGTGATAATTGCAGTACAAAAATGGATTTGGTAAACAACAAGAATGTTCCTATAGCTGATGCCGGTCAGGATTATACCATACCAAAGTCTACAGCTTTTGTGTTAAAAGGTAGCGGAAGTGATGCAGATAATGATCCGATCAGCTTTTGCTGGGAACAGATCGATTCAGGAATTACTAATGTTCCGCCTAGTGAAAATGCCGTAGATGGAGCCTTATACAGATCGTTGCAGCCTACTCTTGAAGCTAACAGATATATGCCCTCATTAAGAACACTGGCTAAAGGAGAGGTTTCATCAACCTGGGAGGTTACTCCAAATGTGGCCAGGGAAATGAATTTTACTTTGACGGTTCGCGATAACAATCCGGAAGCAGGGCAGATTGCAAGGGATGATGTAAAGATTACAGTTACCGGTGCTGCAGGTCCGTTTAAGGTGACCTCGCAAAATGAGGATAATATCGTATGGAATAAGAACACGCAGGAGTCGGTCACTTGGGATGTTGCCGGCACCAATGCAAATGGAATTAATGTATCTCATGTAAATATTTATCTTTCTACGGATAACGGAAATTCTTATGATACACCTTTATCATTAAATACCCCAAATGATGGAATTCAAATCATTAATGTGCCGGATATTCAGGCCTCAAAATGTCTTTTAAAAGTAGAAGCTGTTGATAATATTTTCTTTGCGGTTAATTCAAAAGTATTTTCCATTGGAAAATTTACCAACAAGTGTTTAACGTTCAATTCCAGTGATACACCGGTTCAGATACCCGATAACGATAATAATGGAGTTACTTCTGTAATCCATATTCAGGATGATTTTCTGGTTGAAAGTTTAAAGGTTTCTGTAAATATTTCCCATCCCTGGGTATCTGATCTTCTTCTTAAACTGATCAGTCCTTCCGGTAAAGAGATCGAATTACTGGGTGGTGCTTGTTTTGGGGCCCATGCCGATATAGATGTGACCTTTGATGATAACGGAGAAGCTTTGAATTGCAAATCTAATTCTCCGGTTATTTCAGGAAATATTATTCCCACTCAAGATCTTTCTAATTTTTATGGAGAGAATTCTTCAGGGAACTGGACCTTAAAAGTAGTTGATAGCGGAGAACAGGATAACGGAACTATCGAAAGTTGGAGTGTAGAGTTATGCACCTCAGAACCCATTTTGGGAACCGGGGGTGAAGAACTGACTAATTTTAATGTGTATCCAAATCCTGCCGGAGATTATATCCAGATAGAATTTTACTCTTATGGTGCCGGGAAGACCAATATCACCATGTACGATCTTTTGGGCAGGGAAGTGCTTAAAGAACAGTTTGGTTCAGGAGATCATCATTTTAAGAAAATATTATTTTTAGGTCGGGTATCTTCAGGCCTTTACTATCTAAAAGTTAAAAACGGAGCACAGATTTCTGTTAAAAAACTTTTGATCAAATAATTTATTCAGGTAATAATTAGTGTCTGTCCATAAAGTTATCGAATTGAAAAAATTATCTTTTTGCGTCTTTTTTTCCTTTTTTTAGTTTGCCTAATGCACAAGCATTTGCTGTAATAAAAAAAACAAAAATCCATCAAAAATCTTAATCTTTCAAAAATCAAGCACTTTATAGACAAACACTAATTATCGACTATTTTTTTATGTATTTTGTAAAAAAACGCATAAAAAATTAATACAATTATAAAAAAATTGTATTTTCGAAAAATTAATTAATCCAAAATTACATTATGAAAAAATATTTACTAACATTATTCATCTTATTTTCAGGTGTTTATATGTTTTCGCAAACAAGTGTTTCTGGTGTGGTAGTTGATTCAAATACTCAGAATCCATTACCGGGAGTTAATGTAAAAGTAACGGGTAAAAACACAGGATCTTCAACCGATTTTAATGGTAAATTTTCCTTTACCGTTAATGAAGAGCCTCCGTTTACTCTGGAATTTACTTTTGTGGGATATGCACGCCAGACCAAAGAAATTACAAGTAATAATCAGGAGGTTTCTATTGCTTTGGTTGAAAGTCAGACCTCACTTGATGAGGTTGTGGTTTCCGCATCAAGAACGCCGGAAAGTGTAAGAGAATCGCCGGTAACCATTGAAAGAATGGATGTAAGAGGTATAAAAAGCAGTACGGCGGCAAGTTTTTACAACAGTCTGGATAATTTAAAAGGCGTAGATGTAAATACCAATAGTTTAACTTTTAATTCGGTAAATACTCGTGGTTTTGCTACTTTTTCTAATACCCGTTTTGTTCAACTGGTAGATGGTATGGATAATTCTTCACCTGCCCTGAATTTCGTTTTGGGAAATCTGGTGGGAATGAATGAACTCGATGTAAAGAGTGTTGAAATAATTCCCGGGGCTTCTTCGGCACTCTATGGTGCCAATGCTTTTAACGGAATCTTATTTATGACCAGTAAGAGTCCTTTTGAATACCAGGGAGTGAGTGCTTATGCCAAAACCGGTTTAACCGTTCAGGAAGCTGCCGGAGACAATATGTATTACGACTTCGGAGTAAGAATAGCACATGCATTTAGCGATAAATTTGCCGCCAAGGCCTCTTTCTCTTATATGCAGGGAACTGACTGGTATGCCAATGATAAAAGTGAATATCGGTTTACAGCCGTTGGAAAACCTGATATGATCCTTCCTTATCGCGAAGGCGGTTATGCTCATAACGGTATAAATATTTATGGTGATGAGGTGGCAACAGATATAAACGGTGTAGCCAAACAACTGGAAGAACTCGGTTTGTTGCCGGAAGGATTAAGTGCACTGGTACCCCACGATGTTGTTGGACGTACAGGTTATATGGAGCAGGATCTTACTGATTATCAGGCGAAAAGTTCTAAACTGGATGTGTCCTTAAATTATCGTCCTACAGGCGAAGATCTTGAGATACTTTATAATTTCAGGGCGGGTTACGGTTCTACGATCTATCAGGGTACTAACCGCTATCAGTTAAAAAACTTTTTGATGACCCAAAACAAGTTGGAGGTTAGAAACAAGGATTTCTTTTTAAGAGGATATATGACCACTGAAGATGCAGGTGATTCGTACGATATGGTATTTACAGGTATTAACTTAAACCGCTTTGATCCTGATGGGCCGGGAGGTGTTCCCGATGATGCATCTACGTGGTTTGGCCAGTATGTAGGTGCCTACGTGCAGGCCGTTCTGGGCGGTGCTACTTCCGATCAGGCACACGGTATTGCTCGTCAACATGCCGAATCAATACCTGAAATCAATATCAAACCCGGTACGCCGGAATTTGCAAAACGTTTAAAACAGGTAACCTCCGATTCTGACCTGTCAAGAGGTTCAAAATTTGTCGATAATACCAAAATGCTGGTAGGAGAGGGAAATTATAATTTTGCCCGTTTACTCAATAATGTAGTTGATCTGCAGGTAGGTGGATCTTACAGAAGATATTCTCTGAATTCAGCCGGAACGATCTTTACCGATTATGACGGACCGATCAATTACAACGAATACGGTGCTTATGTTCAGGCAATCAAGAAATTCCTCGATGATGAGCGTTTAAAGCTTTCTGCATCTATCCGTTATGATAAAAATGAATTTTTCGACGGGAACTTCTCACCAAGAGTATCACTGGTTTATTCAGCAGGAGAAACCAAAAATCACAACTTCAGAGCCTCTTTCCAGACCGGTTTCAGAAATCCAACAACACAGGATCTGTTTATCGGATTGAATGCGGGCAGAGCAATTTTGGTTGGAGCATCACCTGATAATCTTGACAGAGATCTGCCGGGTACGGATCTTACAGGGAGAAAAGTTTATAATGATTCTTATTCGATAAGTTCAGTGAAGGCATTTTCACAATCTCATAATCCTGACGATCTGGTTTCCGTTCAAACCGGACTGGTTCAGCCGGAAAGAGTTCAGGCATTTGATCTGGGATACCGTGGATTTATTGGCAGAATTACAGTTGATGTGAATGCCTATTACAATAAATATAAAGATTTTATCAGTAATACGGTTGTGGTTACCCCAAATGACGGCTCGACTCATGATATGACCGGAGTAGCTGATCTGGCTACAGGAAATGTTCAGATTTTCCAGGCCTATACCAATTCAAAAGCGGATATTTCTTCTTACGGAATTAATATCGGGTTAAATACCAGAGTCTTTGAAAAATTTGATCTTGGATTGATCTATCAATGGGCCAATTTTGATTTTGATCAGGCTTCTGATCCCGATTTCCAGGCGGGATTCAATACGCCGGAACATCAGGTAAAAGCATCTTTCGGAAGTACCAATTTATTTGAGAATTTCGGGTTTAATGTAAATTTAAGATGGCGCGACAGTTTCTTCTATGAGGCAACCATAGCTACTGAAATTATGCCTGCAACTACCGTTTTTGATGCACAGATCAATTACGCTCTTCCAAAATTAAAATCGATATTTAAGGTTGGCGGAACCAATATTGGCGGTACAGAATACAGGGCTGCATCAGGTGTAGGGCCTGTTGGATCCATGTTCTATATCTCATGGGTATTCAATCAATAATAATTAAACTTTAAAAATATACATTATGAAATTTAAATATATATGGATCTTAATTGTCTTTCTAAGCTTTGCGGCTTGTAATGATCATGATTATACCATTCCGGATACCTCTGTTGATCTCGAACCCGGCAGTGCCGATTTTTCAACTTATGTTTCCGTAGGAAATTCATTAACATCGGGATTTACAGACGGGGCTTTGTTTATTGCCGGACAACAGAATTCTTTTCCCAATATTTTGTCTCAAAAATTTTCCCTTGTAGGAGGAGGTGATTTTACTCAGCCTATGACCGATGATAATATTGGCGGATTGTTGCTGGGAGGCAATATGATAGCCAATCCGAGATTGTATTTTGACGGAAAGGGACCGGCTGTTTTACCGGGAACACCTACAACAGAAGTTTCCAATATCAAAGCAGGACCTTATAACAATATGGGAGTACCGGGAGCAAGAGTTACACATTTACTGGCAAATGGCTATGGAAATATTGCCGGCCTCGTTCAGGGGCTTGCCAATCCGTATTATGTTAGAATGGCTTCCAATCCTAATGCAAGTGTACTTGAAGATGCCATGGCGATGAATCCCACTTTCTTTACACTGTGGATCGGTAACAATGATGTTTTGGGTTATGCAGCCTCCGGGGGCGATGGTTCAAGTGATATTACCGATGTAGGGGTTTTTCAGTTCGCTTACGGTAAATTGGTAACAACATTGACCTCAGGCGGAGCAAAAGGAGTGGTCTTAAATCTTCCGGATGTAACGGCCATACCTTATTTTACAACAGTTCCTTATAATCCGCTGGATCCTTCAAATTCAGATTTTGGTCCGATGATTCCCATTTTAAATGCAACTTTTGCACCATTAAATCAGGCTTTTGCATTCTTGGGAGTTAGTGAAAGATCGATTGTTTTTTCTGAAACAGAGCCAAGTCCGATTATTATTCATGATGAATCCATTGCAGATATCTCAGCTCAGCTGTTTATGGTGCTACAGGGTGCAGGCCTTGATAAGCTAACGGCCCGTTTGTTGTCATTTCAGTACGGACAATGCCGCCCTGCCAATAAAAACGATCTGATTACACTCAGAAGTGCTACCGCAATAGCTACCCTGAATACAGAAAATTTCCAGAAGCTGGTTGCCATGGGAGTTCCACAGGATAAAGCGGGTCAGTTATCAATAAACGGAGTTACTTTTCCAATGGAAGATAAGTGGGTATTGTTGCCCTCTGAACAGAATGAGGTTAAACAGGCTTTGACTACTTATAATTCTATTATAAAGAGTGAAGCACAAAAAGCAGGTCTTGCCTTTGTGGATGCCAATGCTTTTATGGAGCAGTTGAGTACTCAGGGACTTATGAGTGATGGTTTTGAGCTGAATTCAAATCTTGTAAAAGGAGGAGTTTTCGCACTGGATGGAGTACACCTTACCGCAAGAGGTTATGCTCTGGTTTCTCAATATATTCTTGAGGCCATTGATCAGACTTACGGATCTAATTTTAAAGAAGCAGGTGAAATGCCTAATCTTGGGGATTATCCGGTCTTTTACCCTACAACTCTGAAATAGAAGTGAAAATAACCGTATAAAACCGTTTAAAAATTACGATGCTTTTTGATATGCTATCAGTAAAGTAATCCACTAAAGTTTTTAAACGGTTCTTTTATTTATGATAATGAATTAGTGTGCTGTAATTAAGAATTTTACAGATTATTAAAAAAGCAAAAAAATATTTTCAATATTCTATTAAAAATATATCTTTGCAATACAGGAAATTATACTGACTATTTTACTTAGTTTAGTGTAAATAAGCTTAAAAGAATAATTAATACAAAATAAGAATGGCAAAGAATAGAGGTAAGATTGCTCAGATTATAGGTCCGGTTATCGACGTTTCTTTTAAAACAGAAGCCGAATTACCAAAGATTTATGATTCTCTGGAAATAACCAGAGATGATGGTTCAGTGTTGGTACTGGAGGTTCAACAGCACATAGGTGAAGATATTGTACGTTGTGTGGCAATGGATTCTACTGATGGTCTGGCGAGAGGACATGAAGTTGTTGCTACAGGAAATCCGATTAAAGTACCTGTAGGCGGAGAAATATTCGGGCGTTTGTTCAATGTTACCGGAGATCCGATCGACGGATTAAAAGCATTGCCAAAAGATGGTGATAACGGATTGCCGATTCACCGTCCTGCTCCAAGATTTGAGGATCTTTCTCCATCAACCGAAGTTTTATTTACAGGTATTAAAGTAGTTGATCTGTTAGAACCTTATGCAAAAGGAGGTAAGATCGGATTGTTCGGTGGTGCCGGAGTAGGTAAAACCGTACTGATTCAGGAACTGATTAACAACATCGCCAAAGGTCACGGTGGTTTATCAGTGTTTGCCGGAGTAGGGGAACGGACCCGTGAAGGAAATGACCTGCTTCGTGAGATGATCGAATCAGGAATTATCAAATACGGTGAGGAATTTGAAAAATCAATGGAAGAAGGTGGATGGGATCTTGAAAAAGTAGATATGAATCTTTTAAAAGATTCTAAATTATCATTCGTTTTCGGACAGATGAATGAGCCACCGGGAGCACGTGCCCGTGTTGCCTTATCAGGATTAACCATTGCAGAATATTTTAGAGACGGTGCCGGAGACGGTCAGGGAAAAGATATTCTTTTCTTTATCGATAATATTTTCCGTTTTACACAGGCCGGTTCCGAAGTATCAGCTCTTCTCGGACGTATGCCTTCAGCGGTAGGCTATCAGCCAACGCTTGCTACTGAAATGGGAGCAATGCAGGAGCGTATTACCTCAACAAAAAACGGGTCAATTACTTCTGTACAGGCCGTTTATGTGCCTGCGGATGACCTGACAGACCCTGCACCTGCTACAACCTTTGCGCACCTTGATGCTACAACAGTACTTTCGCGTAAGATTGCAGAACTGGGTATTTATCCTGCTGTGGATCCGCTGGATTCAACTTCAAGGATTCTGAGTAAGGAGATATTAGGCGATGAGCATTACAATACCGCACAAAGAGTAAAAGAAACACTTCAGAAATATAAAGAATTACAGGATATTATTGCAATTCTGGGTATGGAAGAATTGAGTGAGGAAGATAAACTTGTGGTGCACAGAGCACGTAGAGTTCAGAGATTCTTATCTCAGCCTTTCCACGTGGCAGAGCAGTTTACCGGAATTCCCGGTGTTCTGGTTGATATCAAAGATACCATCAAAGGATTTAACATGATCCTCGATGGAGAACTTGATAAATATCCTGAAGCAGCATTTAACTTGAGAGGTTCTATTGAAGATGCTATTGAAGCAGGAGAGAAGATGCTTGCTGAGGAACAATAAGATTTTGAGATCATTCTAAAGATCTTTATCATACTAAAATATACGGAATATGTTTTTAGAAATAGTAACACCTGAAGCTAGTATTTTTCAGGGAGAAGTTGAATCGGTGATTGTTCCCGGTACTGAGGGAGAGTTTCAGATGCTGGAAAATCACGCAGCGATAGTTTCTCTTTTACAAGAAGGTACTGTTAAGATCAGAGGTAATTTTAATATTGCCGAGGCCTTTTCAGATCTGTTTACCGATGGTGAAAATGGTACAAAACTTCTTACCATTCAAAGTGGAACCGTAGAATTAAAAGACAACAAAATGATCATTTTGGTAGATTAACCTTATCATTATTAAATAAATAGGAACCTCGCTATTGGCGGGGTTTTTTGTTTAAAAGGATTATTGCAGATCATTCTTCGACAATATATTTTCATAAAAAATTTCTCTGGCCTGCAAGAGTGCAAAAAAGTCGGTGGGAGTCTTCCGGTTGCTTCCCTTTTTCGGGACCACTCACAGCTTTTCTGAAAAGATTCTACAGCTTCCGGTCATCTTTTATAACAACAGGAGATCAAAAATAAAACAGAATAGAAATATACAGAATAAGACCCTTGCAATACTCTTTTAAACTATGAAATAAAGACAATTCTTTGCCCATCTTCTTCCTACTCAAAAACCTGCTTCGCAGCAAGGCGAGTCTGCCTTGCCGCAGGCGGGTTTAAGTCCTCATAAACAAAAGTTTAGTGCGGGTTAATTTTTTTTCGAGCGTCGAATTTGAACAAATGATTGCCTTTTGCAACGGTCTTAGAATGTATTTCATTCGGGCATAAAACAAAACGTATACATAAAAAGCTGTCAGAAGAACTCCCGACAGCTTGACATAGCATATCAATGGTTTTTTTTAGAACTTACCGGACAGCCATTTATAAATGTCATTTCCGTTGGCAAATAATAAAAGAGCCATCAGGATTACAAATCCTGTTATCTGCGCGTATTCCAAGAATTTATCACTGGGTTTGTTTCCTGTGATCATTTCGTATAAGGTAAATACCACATGTCCGCCATCCAGAGCAGGTATGGGTAAAAGGTTCATAAAGGCCAGCATGATAGATAAAAAGGCTGTAATATGCCAAAAAGCCTCCCAGTTCCAGCTTGCCGGGAAAATATTCCCGATGGTGATAAATCCACCCAGGCTGTTGGCTCCTTTTTTGGTAAATACATATTTAAACTGTGAGATGTAATCTTTCAGTGTCCAGTAACCTTCGCTGATCCCTTGTGGGATACTTTCAATAAAGTTGTAATCTTTATGGTCAATTTTAATCACATCACTGGTATAACCTTGTGGATAAACCCCGATTTTACCATCTTCACCGGGGGTAACAACTATATCCATATCATTCCCGTCACGGTCAATTTTGATCTGAATATCTTTTCCTTTTTCATTATTTTTGATATGGCTGGTAAATTCGTTCCAGTAAGTGATCTTATCTCCGTTAACTTCCAGAATCTTGTCTCCTTTTTGTAATCCTGCCTTGGCAGCAGGTGAATCCGGTAGGATACTATCAAGAATCGCATTGATCCTCGGTGTAAAAGGCTCCATGGTTCCCGATTGCCACATTTTCAATCCGATATCTTCCGGCAGACTAATATTTTGTTTGGTACCATCTTCATGCTCCACTTCGATACGGGAAATATCTCTTAGGAACAGGTGTTTGTTTACACTTAAAACATCAAAAGGGACTTCATTGTTAACTTTCAGGATCTTATCACCATCTTTAAAACCTATATCCTTAAAAACACCTGCAACATTAAAACCTTTTTTAACATTTTCAGGGGCCACATAATCCTTTCCCCAGACATTCAGGATCATGATATAAATAAAGATTCCCAGTAAAAAGTTAACCGTAACTCCTCCCAGCATGATGATCAGTCTTTGCCAGGCCGGTTTTGATCTGAATTCCCAGGGTTGTGGAGGCTGTTTCATTTGCTCCTTATCCATACTTTCATCAATCATTCCGGCAATCTTCACATAACCCCCCAAAGGGATCCATCCGATACCATAAACGGTTTCTCCGATCTTTTTCTTAAACAGAGAGAATTTATAATCGAAGAATAAGTAAAATTTCTCTACTCTTGTTTTAAATATTTTTGCGGGGATAAAATGTCCCAACTCGTGCAAAATAACTATAAAAGACAAGCTTAGCAGAAATTGTGCAATTTTTATATAGGTTTCCATTTATTTTTTCAAAAAATTAAAAATCGGACAAATGTAAGCTTTTATAGTGAATTTTAAATAATGGTATTTTTGAAATCTTTGTTAAAAAGCAAAAGACTTATTTTTTAATGATGGTTTTAAAGAAAGTGCCCAGTGAAGTTTCAACTTTGATCATGTGTACTCCCACAGGCATTTTGTAAATGCCAATTTTTGAAGGCGGATAATCTATCTGAAATTCTTTTTTCCCAACCAGATCGTAGAACGTTATCCTATTTACGGTAGCAGTACTTGTATTTTTGATATTCAGTACATTTTTGGCCGGATTTGGATAAAGTGTGATCTCATTTTTCAAAGTAACCGAGTCAACACCCAACACCGCTTTATTATTTCTGCTGATGATCTGGTGTTCAGGATCTATTTCAATAGAAGAAATATCATAAGGAATATTGGTATTGAAGACTTGTCCGTTTTCAGATACCTCCAGTCTTACGGTATCACTTTCCCCGTTAACTCCTTTTACCAATACAGGTAACGGCATTTCAAAAAATGAAACTGAAGAGTGAGATTGTGTTTGATTTACGGTAAAAGTAACAATATGATTGTTTGTATTCTGATACCAGCTTACTTCATAGCTCGGATATCCTTCACCGTAAAGCCAGTCGTTAAAGAATTCGTTAAGATCCAGGCCGCTAACGTCTTCAAGATGTTTTTTCAGATCGGCAGTTTTGGCATACCCATAGGCCAGTTTCGGATCAGCCAGATAATTTTTTAAGGAAGTGAAAAAAACATCTTCACCAAGTTTATAGCGTAACATATGCAGAATCATAGCTCCCTTACTGTATGATAATCGCGAATCAAAGATCCTGTTAACATCTGTTGTATCGACTACATAGGTTGAGCCTCCGCTTTGATTTGTGATCTGGTTGATTACACTATTTCTCCAGTTTTTAAAAGCCTCTTTTCCGTCAAAATTCTCAATGGTCAGGGCATTGAGATAAGTAGCAAAACCTTCATTCAACCAGATATCCTGCCAGGAACCGCAGGTTACTTTATCGCCAAACCATTGATGGGCCAGCTCGTGGGCAATAAGTCCGCGGGTCCATCCCCCCATAAAGGTCATGGTTGTATGCTCCATTCCTCCGCCCCAGCCAAATTCGGCATGACCGTATTTTTCTTTGGCATAAGGATAAGTTTCAAATAGTTTACTGTAAAGATCAATAATGGCGGGAGTTTCTTTGGTACCCGCCTTTGCGATGTTTAAATGTTCGGGATACACATAATTTACCACATCAAAATTACTCGATGTTACAGGATCGGTGTAAACCGTATAGTTGGTAACGGCAATGGCAATAAGATAGGCCGGAATAGGATATTTATGCTTCCAGTGAGTGATTATGTTATTTCCTACACTTGTTTCCGAGATCAGGAGACCATTCGAGGCGGCCTTATATTTTTTCGGATGTGTAATAAAAACATCAATAGAGTCGATCTTATCGGTCAAATCCTGCTTGCAGGGCCACCAGCCTTTTGCCCCATAAGGTTCGGAAAGGGTCCAGAGTACCGGGACCCCTGAGTGTTTACTGATCTCAAAAGAACCAAATCCTGAACTTACAGGATTGCCATTGTAGGAAACAGTTAAAGAGTCTAATACGCCCGATGATTGTGTTTTGGGAAGCGTAATCACCACTTCATCATTTGAGTTTTGGGTAAAACTTAAAGCAGTTCCTCTTTGTTTAACAGCAGTGATCTTAAGATTGTTACTTACTTCAAAAACTACTTTGCTTAAATTATTGAGGGCAACAAAGTAAGAAGTTACATTACCTGAAATATAACTTTTTGTAGGATCGACACTCCATTCAAGCCGATGGTATTTTAAATCGTAGTTCTGTGTATTCTGATTTGCCTTATAGGCCAATTTTTTGGCTCCGGCATTTTTTTCTGAGCTGACAATCCTTTCAAGAACCGGATCAGCAGAGTCATTGATAACATTTTGTGCAAAATTTATAAGCGAAAAGAATAATAAGTTAAGTGTAAAAAAAGTCTTTTTTAGTGAGTACATTTGTCAGCAGATTGTTTCGGCAATTTATTATTAGAGTCCAAATATACAAATAATGAAATTAAAAGGTTTTTTAAATAAGTCAAAATCTACAATTATTTTCTTATTTTTCTTTCTAATGATCTTTTTACCTGTACTTTATTTTATGCTCAGGCCAAAAGATAAACTTCCTGTTTACAATCCTTCAGATATAAATCCTCTTTTAGTGGATAAATCTGTCAGAACGGTTAATAAAGATCATAAAATAGCTGATTTTAAATTGATTAATCAAAATGGTGATACCATAACCAAGGCAAATTTTAAGGATAAAATATATGTTGCCGATTTCTTTTTTACCCGGTGTAAAACCATTTGCCCGGTAATGGCCATTAATATGAAAGATCTTCAGGATCATTTTAAAAATGATAAGGAGATCAAATTTTTATCTCATTCCGTTACCCCGATAATGGATAGTGTTCCTGTGCTGAGAGCTTACGCAGATGAAAAAGGAGCCATCGATGGGAAATGGGAGCTCACTACCGGCGATAAGAAACATATTTACGAACTGGCGCGGAAATCCTATTTTGCTGTGCTCGATGAAGGAGATGGCGGCGATCAGGATTTTATACATACAGAGCGGTTTATTTTGATCGATAAGAACTTTCAGATTCGTGGATTATACGATGGTACCGATAAAAATGAAGTGCCCCGTATTATCAAGGATATTGAGATTCTGAAGAAGGAATACAACTGAGTTCCGGCTTAAAAGCATTTAAGTGATAAAAATCACTTTTTTAAGTTTAATTTTGTGTATTTTCGCACCGTATTTATAATGATTCTAAATAATAGTGAAAACTACAATTGCTGATCTAAAGGTAGGAGAGCGGGGAATAATAAGCGATATTGCTTTTGAAAAGATTCCTTTAACACTTCTTGAAATGGGGTGTTTGCCCGGTATTGATGTTGAGATCATACAGATCGCTCCGTTAAACGACCCTATGTACATCAGGGTAAACGGAAGCCATCTGGCTATCAGAAAAGAAACTGCAAGAAATATCACTGTTAGTAAATTATAAGTTATATGGCCGGTAACAAGACAATAAAAATTGCTTTGGTTGGAAATCCCAATACCGGAAAAACTTCGCTTTTTAATCAGTTGACCGGATTAAATCAGAAAG
Source organism: Flavobacteriia bacterium (assembly GCA_003973375.1). Lineage (GTDB taxonomy): Bacteria > Bacteroidota > Bacteroidia > Flavobacteriales > Flavobacteriaceae > Namhaeicola. The sequence goes on along the minus strand of QNYL01000129.1, from coordinate 1,008 downwards.
TAGGAAATTACCCGGGAATTACTGTAGAAAAGAAAACCGGATCTTTTAAAGCAGGTGATGTAATTGTGGAAGTTCTCGATCTACCGGGGACTTACAGTATCAATCCCAATTCATTGGATGAAGATATTGTATTAAAAACATTGCTTCACGACAGGGAAGAAGATTATCCCGATGTGATCGTGGTTGTGGCAGATGTTGAGAATATTAAAAGAAATTTATTACTTTTCTCCCAGATCAAAGATCTTCAGATTCCTACCATTCTGGTGCTGAATATGGCTGATCAGATGAAGAAAAAAGGAATCAAAATAGATCTTGAAGCTCTAAAAAAGGAGTTAAAGACAGAAGTGATTCTGATCAGTGCGAGGAAAGCAGATGGGATAGAGGATGTTAAAAAGGCGATCTTAAATTATAAAAATGTAAGTACCGAACCTCTGGCGGTGATCACTGGCAGAATGGATCCTGCATTTTTTGAAAGAATTAAAAAAGATTTTCCCGATGATCCTGTTTATAAAACCTGGCTAAGTATTACCCAGCTGGAGCATCTGGAAAATATTTCTTCTGAAGAAAGAAAAAAGTACCTTTCCTATGCCAAAGATGCGGATCAGTTAAAAAGACTTCAGCATAAAGAAACCATTTTACGTTATAAGCAAATCAATGACATTTTAAAGAAAACCTATACGCTCGACAGAACGCAGGGAACAGATATCCGTGCCAAGCTCGATCGTGTGCTTACCCATAGGATTTGGGGTTATGTTATTTTCGGACTGATTATCTTTTTAATCTTTCAGTCGGTTTTCGACTGGGCCAGTGTTCCGATGGATTTTATCGATCAGGTTTTTACAAATTTTAGTGCATGGACCAAGAGTAAACTACCTCCGGGGATGTTTACCAGCCTGATTACGGAAGGTATTATTCCGGGTATTGGCGGTGTTGTGATCTTTATACCTCAAATTGCTATTTTATTTTTATTTGTGGCTGTTCTGGAAGAAACCGGTTATATGAGTCGTG
>QNYL01000210.1 GCA_003973375.1 Flavobacteriia bacterium | reverse complement strand
TAATCCATCCAATATGAAAAAAAGAGATTTTTTAAAAACTACGGGAGCCTTAGCGCTGGGAGCTATGATACCATCGCCCATCTGGGCACTTTCTAAAGACAAACGATTAAGAACAGCCCATATTGGTGTCGGCGGAATGGGAAGATCCGACCTTAAATCAATCTCCTCTCACAGTCAGGTTGACGTGGTAGCCCTTTGTGATGTGGATTCCAAAGCCTTGGAGTCAGCTAAGAGAGCACATCCAAAGGCCAGAACTTTTAAAGATTACAGGCAGATGTTCAAGGCAATGGGCAAAGAAATCGACGCAGTGATCGTTTCTACACCAGATCATACGCATGCTCCTGCATCGATGATGGCGATGGAAATGAACAAACCTGTATATTGTCAAAAACCACTTACTCACCATGTATCTGAGGCCAGAGCGATGCGAAAACTTGCAGAAAAGAAAGGCCTGGTTACCCAGATGGGAATTCAGGTGCATTCTTTCTACGATTATAAACTGGCCACCTTGCTCATACAATCGGGTATTATTGGTAAAGTAAAAACTGTTCGTGCCTGGTCTCCTAAGAACTGGGGATACGACGGGCCTGCACCTAAAGGATCTGATCCTATTCCAAAAACTCTGGATTGGAATCTCTGGCTGGGAACTGCAGCGGAAAGACCTTACAAAAACAAGGTTTATCATCCCGGAAACTGGAGAAAACTTCTTGACTTTGGTTGTGGTACCTTAGGAGATATGGGAGTTCATATTTTTGATACGCCATACAATGCTCTTAAACTTGATGTGCCCAGAACAATCGTAAATCACTGTAGAAAACCTACCGGATTCGGTTATCCTGAACACAATAAGGTTACCTATGAATTTCCCGGAACAAAATATACAGCAGAAACGTTAAAATGGGTGTGGTATGATGGTTCAGGAGCTCCTGAAAAACACAAAGATCTGATCTTGCCGGGAAATGAAAAATTACCAGATCAGGGAGCTATGTTCATAGGGGAGAAGGGCAGACTTTTATTGCCTCACTTTATGCAGTTACCGAAACATATCGTAAATGGAAAATATGTAGATCTCAATCTTTCTGTAATTAAAAAATCAGATAATTTAGGAAAACCTACGGTTAGCTATGATGTAGAAGGTAAGAAACATTATCATCAGTTTGTTGATGCCTGTTTGGGTAAAGATGAATGCAGTGCGCCATTTTCTTATGCTGCAAGACTTACAGAAACAATTCTTTTGGGAGTTATTGCAGGACGTTTTCCTGATAAGACTTTACACTGGGACAGCAAGAAGGCTCAGTTCTCTGAAGCAGAAGCCAATCAATATCTCAATGGTGTTTACAGAAAGTTTTAGAATTTATAATATGAATATAAGTATGAATTTTTTCCGGTTTAAAGGAGTGTAAATATTTTTTTAGTTTGTATTCATTTATTGATTTGCATTTTATAAAAAGAAAGAGGCTGTTGTTCAACAGCCTCTTTCTTTTTAATCTGTATTGTGTTACATTTTATATTCAGCGGGTACTTCACCGGTTAAGGTTTCCAGAAAGTCGTAGATTGACTGTACTTCATCATCGGTAAGATCTTTATTTACCTGTAATTTCCCCATGATCTTAATCGCTTCTTTTAGATCTTTTACACTACCATCATGAAAATAAGGGTAAGTCTTGGTTATATTTCTTAACGAAGGGGTTTTAAAGATATAGTTGTCAGCTTCTTTCTTGCTCACTTCTGCTTTTCCTTTATCTATACTTTTACTTTTGGTGTATTCCCAGTAATTTCCGTAAAGTCCGAATTTTTGAAACATCTTTCCGCCCAAAGCATTACCATTATGACAGGTAATACATCCTTTATCAATAAATAACTGAAGTCCTTTAAGTTCCTTTTCATTAAGAGCCTTTGCATCACCGGCAAGGAATTTATCAAATTTTGAAGGTGTGATCAGTTTGCGTTCAAATGCACCGATGGCCTTTTTCAGATTTTTATAATTGATAGGATTCTTTTCATCCGGAAAAGCTTTGGCGAACATTTCTCTGTACTCTTTCTCTTTTGATAATCTCCTAATCACAGTTTTTTCATCAGGCATGCCCATTTCAACGGGATTTAAGATCGGTCCGCCTGCCTGTGCCTCTACATCAGGTTCCCGGCCATCCCAGAACTGAGCAATATGCAAAGCTGCATTCAGTGTGGTTGGCGAATTTCTGGTACCTAAGGTTCCTTTACCATCGCCCGGAGAGGTTGGTAAATTATCAACACCATAAGTGTTAAGGTTGTGACAGGTATTACAGCTTTGGTTACCATTTTTAGAAAGTTTTGTTTCAAAATACAGTTTCTTTCCCAAAGCAACTTTTTCTGCCGTTACCGGGTTGGCGTCATTCTTTGCTACTTTAGGTAATTCTCCAAACAGACTCTGAGCCCGTTTTTGTAAAGCTGTATATTCCAACTTGTTTTCAGTTTTGTTTACTGTATTTTCCTTTTTGGAATTGTTACAGGAAATCAGCACCAAAATCATAATAAGTAAATACCATTTATTTTTCATGTGTAAAGGTTTAAATGTTAATATCGTTTTTTGTAATTTAAAAATACAAATTTACATTTTAAAACTGATTTTTTTTTTAAGAAAATAAATCCTTCAAACACATATTGATATATCCCATAAATTGAATAGTTTTGTAACTTAAATTAATTAATTAAAAATGAAGAATTCAATACTTTTAATAAGCCTGATGTCCTTTATCATAGGATTTTCTCAACAATCAAAAAAAGACGAGATCGCATTTCAAAAAAATATTTTAAAAAAGGCCAAAGATTATGGGGATCCTACAATGACAAAAAGTGCTTTCTATAAACTAATCGTTCTTGAGGGAGAAAACAGCACTTACAAGGATAGTCTTGCTTATCTTTATTTTGGTACAAGACAATATGCCCCGTGTTTCATGATTACTCAGGAAGTACTGAAAAGAAATCCAAAACATAAAGAAATGCTTGAGATTCAGGCAATTTCTCTTGAATCATTGGGAGCCTATCCTAAAGCAATTGAGGCATACAAGAAATTATTTGCCATGACCAATGATAATTATTTCGGTTATTCAATAGCAAAACTCTATTATAATACCAAGAAATTTGATGAGGCCTATTCTATGATCCTGAAAACTGAAAAGCTGAATGATACTGGTAATTATAAGGTTACTTATTCCATTAATAAAACGCATAATCAACAAATAGAATTGCTGGCCGCTATTCAATATCTTAAAGGTCTGATCGCTACAGAGCTTAAAAAGAAGGATGTGGCAAAGGCAAGTTATCAAAAAGCCTTGAGCATTCAACCTGAATTTGTTTTAGCCAAAGAGAAACTCGAAAACCTGAAATAAAACTACCTCAGTTTTTCTTTCAGATATTTTGCTGTATATGATCTGTTGTTGAGGATTACTTCTTCAGGAGTTCCTTCTGCAGTAATATATCCCCCGTTTTTACCGCCTTCCGGACCGAGATCGACAATGTGATCAGCACATTTGATCAGGTCGAGATTATGCTCGATCACAATGATCGAATGTCCGTTATTTAGTAATGCATCAAAGGATTTTAATAACTTTTTGATGTCGTGAAAATGTAATCCTGTTGTAGGCTCATCAAAGATAAAAAGCGTTTTTTCCTGAGATTGCCCTTTTACCAGGAATGAGGCCAGTTTGATCCGCTGGGCTTCCCCACCTGAAAGTGTGGAAGATGCCTGACCCAATTGTACGTATCCCAGTCCGACATCCTGAAGTGGTTTAAGTTTATTTTCAATTTTTCTTTGATTGTTTCTGTTGAAGAAATCAATAGCCTCATCAACGGTCAGACGTAAAATATCACTAATCGATTTTCCTTCAAAAGTAACTTCAAGGATCTCTTTTTTAAAGCGTTTTCCTTTACAGGATTCACATTCCAGATGTACATCCGCCATAAACTGCATCTCAATGGTCACTTCTCCTTCACCCTTGCAGGTTTCACACCGTCCACCATCTACATTAAAAGAAAAGTGTTTTGCCTTGTATCCTCTTATCTTTGATAATTTTTGAGTAGTAAAAAGTGCTCTTATGTCATCATAGGCCTTGATGTAAGTTGCAGGATTTGATCGGCTTGAACGGCCTATGGGATTCTGGTTAACGTATTCAATATTTTTTATAGAAGAGATCTGACCCTTGATCTCTGTAAATTGTCCTGATTTTTCTCCGTAACCAAAAAGTTTCTTCTGCAAGGCAGGGTACAGGATATCTCCGATGAGTGTGCTCTTACCACTTCCGGACACTCCAGTGACAACTGTAAGTGTATTCAAAGGGATCTTTAGATCAATATTTTTTAAATTGTTTTCACGGGCGCCTGTAAGTTCTATAAATTTTTTGGAGGTTCTTCTTTTCTCAGGTACTTTTATATTCAAAACTCCGTTAAGATATTTTGAAGTGAGAGAATCTGCTTTAAGGATGTCATTAAAATTACCTTCCGCTACAAGTTCTCCTCCAAATACTCCGGCTTCCGGACCTATATCGATAATATGATCTGCTACTTTAATGATGTCTTCATCATGTTCCACAACAATAACGGTATTGCCAAGATCTCTGAGATTTTTCAGTACTTTGATCAGTTTTTCAGTATCTCTTGAATGTAAACCTATACTGGGCTCATCAAGAATGTACATGGATCCTACCAAGCTGCTGCCCAGAGAAGTAGCCAGATTGATCCGCTGACTTTCTCCTCCCGAAAGGCTATTTGAATTCCGGTTTAAGCTAAGATAATCAAGGCCTACATCGGTCAGGAACTGCAGGCGGTTGACAATTTCTTTTAAAAGCCGCTCTGCGATTTGTTGATCGTATTTATCTAATTTCAGATCTTTAAAAAAGCTGAGCACTTCATTGATGGGCAATTCTACAAGATCATTGATGGATACTTTATTGATCTTAACATATTCTGTTTCCTTTCTCAGTCTTTTCCCATGACAAACCGGACATTTTGTTTTACCGCGGTAACGGGATAACATTACCCTGTTTTGTATTTTATATAATTTAGCTTCTATTTTTTTAAAGAAATAGTCAAGTCATTTAAAATATTCATTGCCGGTCCACAACAATTGTTTTTGCTCCTCTGTCAGTTCAAAATAAGGCTTATGGATCGGGAAATCGAATTTATAGGCATTGTTGATCAATTCGTATTTGTATTTAGAAAAAGAGGTGCTTTTCCAGGGAAGAATAGCATCCTCATAAATTGTTAAGGAAGTATTGGGGATAACCAGTGTTTCATCAATACCTATAATATTGCCATAGCCCTCACAGGTAGAACATGCCCCGTAAGGATTATTAAAACTGAATAAATGTACATTAGGTTCGAGAAAACTTATGCCATCCAGCTCAAATTTATTATTGAATTCCCGTCTGTTCTTATGATCAATACGCTGAATAAAACAGGTGCCTTTCCCCTCATAAAAGGCGGTTTGAACCGAATCGGATACTCTATTGTAAAAATCTTCATCTTCCCGTGTTATAAACCGGTCAATTACTAAAAACAATTCTTTTGATCTTTTAAAATCAAATTGTTCTATTCGTACGATCTTCTGATCTACCATCAGTCGTGAGAATCCCTGCTGAATCAATATATTAATAATGGTTTTAAGATCACGATCTTTATCGATATGAATAGGGGAGAGCAGCAGTAATTTTGTTCCGGATTCAATGGATTTAATATAATTGATCACATCATTTACCGTATCTTTCTTAACCAGATTACCCGAAATCGGAGAAAAAGTCTTCCCGATTCTGGCAAAAAGGAGCTTCAGATAATCGTAAATTTCGGTTGAAGTTCCAACAGTAGAACGTGGATTTGTACTGTTTACTTTTTGCTCAATGGCAATTGCAGGAGAAATTCCTTTGATAAAAGTTACCTTGGGTTTATTTAATTTTCCAAGGAATTGACGAGCATAAGATGATAAACTTTCAACATATCTTCGCTGTCCTTCGGCATAAAGTGTGTCAAAAGCAAGGCTGGATTTACCCGATCCGGACAGTCCGGTGATCACAATCAACTTATTTCTGGGTATTTTTACGTCAATTTTTTTAAGGTTGTGGATCGTTGCACCTTTGATCTGGATAAAATTCTTAAAGTCGTTATTTTTCAAGGCTTTTCGCGTGATTTGATTATATTATTTTACAAATATACTAAGTTAATTTTGTTAGTGAATCAAAAAAAAATGTTAAGAAAAACAAAATAAATTAAAAAAAAATTTGTTTATTAAATAAATTTGTTTTTATATTTGCCCAGAGACTATGAAAAAGAACTAGTCTCCCCTGTTGTTTAATATTAATCTTTAAAATAATTTTTGCTTATAGTATAGTTCTACTTCATAACAATAACTAACACAAAAGAAAGATTGCTAACTGATCTTTTGTATTTTAAAAAAAAGGGGAATTATGCGTACACAAAAATTAGACGACAGCGTCTTAGTAAAAAACTACATTGACGGCAACGAAAGAGCATTAGAAATTCTAATCCTTCGACACAAACAACGAATTTACAGCTTTATTTATTCAAAAGTTCAAGATAGAGATGTTACTGAAGATATCTTTCAGGATACCTTTATTAAGATCATTAATACTTTGAAACTAGGTAAATACAATGAAGAAGGTAAATTTTTACCATGGGCTATGAGAATTGCACATAATCTTATTATTGATTCTTTCAGAAAGAGCAATCGTATGCCAACTTTTCAAAATACCGATGAATTTGATATCTTTTCAGTATTAGGTGATCCTTCACTAAATGCAGAGAAGGCGCTTATTAAAGATCAGATTCATTCAGATATTAGAAAATTGGTAGAAAAACTTCCTGAAGATCAAAAAGAAGTATTAAAGATGCGTATTTTCAGAGAGATGAGCTTTAAAGAAATATCTGAGCAGACTAGTGTTAGCATCAATACGGCTTTAGGAAGAATGCGTTATGCGCTGATCAACCTTAGAAAAATGATTGATAATAACAACATTATTTTAACGAATTAGAAAAATATTTTGATATTTTCTTAATTTGACGCAATAATAATTAGTTTTGCTCGTTTTAATATTAAATCCCTAAAAAAAAATTTAATATGGCAAAACTTTACACACAAAGATTTTTTAAAGAAAAATTAGAACCTAAAAGAGATACAATCTCTTTCCTCCTTAACTACTCCAAGTCAATTAAGGTAGTTAAGACTAAAAAAGAAAGCTTAATGTTTCATTTGAATTAATCTGAAAAAAACTCCCAAATCAAATTTGGGAGTTTTTTTATAAAAGTTTTGGACCTTTATTCTCAGTTCCATTCAAAATCACCCTTATCAATACTCCAGTCGTTGCCAAAGAAACCGGCACATTTTACATTTCTTTCACCTTCTTTTAAAACACTATCATCAAAAAGTGTAACATCAGGAAACGTAGTCCCGTTAACCAGGTAATGGTTCATATAGGCTGCTTTCATTCCTTTTTCCCCAGTTGCGGTTACTACTCCTATGCTTGCAAAATCACTATCCTTACGGGGATAGATAAAATACATTCCCCACTGGGTTCCGCTAAGTTTTTTGTTGCCAATTCTTACTTCATTATCACTAACCTGAATTGGAGATTCTCCCAGTAACTTATTCCATGCATTGTTATTTGACCTGTTGCCATAGAGGATAATGTTCCTGTCAGGATATTTTGCCGGATTAAAATTGACATCTTTGATCACTTCTACAGAACCGTTTGCTCTGTACCTGAAAGTTTCAGCATCAAATCTGGCGCGATTGAAATACCATTTATTTTCTTCAGCAGAACCTTTTGTAGCATAAACAAAGACCATTTTATTTCTGAATGCATCTTTAAATCCTCCGTTTCTGTGCGGACCTTTTTCCTGAAGGGCTGGAGCAGAAGCTTTATTCCACTTACCTGAAATATTCTTAAAATAGTTTATTTCTTTGGTTTTAATGTTTAGCGCAGTACCATCAATACTTATTTTTTTTATGGTATCGTTAAGATCTTTGGCGTCAATTTTAAGCAGTGCAACATTCTTTGTGGTAATCTTAACAGAATCTTCTCTGCTGAATTTGAAGGAACTTACTTCAAATGGTTTCAATTGCTGAACAATAGTGATGAAATTTGAAGTAGCTGATACTCCGGGCGATCCGGTATAGAATTCAATCTTTTTGATTTCCTTCGGATCCTTTTTACTTCTTTCACTGAACATTTCAAAAATAGGAGGCCAGTCAACAGAATGATTACCAAACCAGTGCTGACCGCCGGGATATTCATAATAGGTAAAATCGTTATGAAAAGTTCCCAGTCTTTTTCTCATATCTCTGGCGATTTCAGTTGGAACAACATTGTCTTTTTCTCCATGGAAGATGTATACTCCATAATGAAGATAGTTTCTGATCAGCTCTAACGTGCGGCTGGGAGTTCCTGCTCTTTTGATCATTCTCTCAACAGGATTTGGTATATATTCTGTCTTTAAACGTTCAACATCTTTTTCCGTAAATCCCATCTTTTTAAGTTGATCCATAGGTAATTTTAAAGTTTCCTTTAAAAAACTGTCACGATACAAAATCAGATCCGGATATCCTGCACAAGGCGCAATAGATGCAAATTTATCAGGATAAGTAGCGCCCAGGTACCAGGTACCGTGACCTCCCATAGAATGTCCGGTCAGGTAAATTCGGTTTTCATCAGGTTTGTATATGCGCTTTGCATCATTGAGTACTTCCAGAGCATCAAGCCTTCCCCAGTCCTCCCAGGCAAATCCGAAAGGGCGCCTGTTGGTAGGAGCCACCAGATTTCCCCAGTCTTTTTGTTTATAGGCATTGGCCTGATTTACAGCTTCAACAGAGGCTCCGTGAACTGAAAAGAACAGAGCCTGATTTTTTGTACTGTGATCAGTGGAAGGAGCCACACTGTAATATTGTACACTTCCGTCAATATTACTGATAAAAGTATTTTTATGATGTTTGTATTTGGATCGAACACCTGTTTTTATAATTTGTTTTGCAATAGTACTACCGGATCTGTTTTTTAGGGCTAAATGAATTTCAGCTTCTTTTTTTCCTTTAAGATCAGTGGCTGTATGCATAAGAAACGGTACTTTTCTTACACTCATCGGAGCAATGGCAGGAACATTACTGACGCTTTTTGAACCATAAACATCAGATTCAATAATGTAATTCTTCATCCATTGATCAGAATTATTGATGATCTTAATGGCACCGTAGTAATCCTTTTGTTCTTCATTTAAAAGATCGGGCAGAGTAAGATCTCTCGGAGTAAATAGAATATCCTGATGTGGTTTTAATAAGCGGGCTCTTATTCTCGGGAATCGTCCCACCTTTAAAACAAATACGTTCAAACCTTTTTTTATGTTGACAGGCACCAGGTTATAACCAAAATCATAATGATCTCCTTCGTGAGGTAACCCGTTGATTAATAGCAGAGAATGTCCTGAAGCTTCAAGCAAAAGTCTTTTATTACTACCTGACTTATAGGTTAAATAAACATAACTAGTTCTTAGATCAGGATTGTTAAAGCTGTTGTTATGATCAACATTGATCTCTTTCCATACCATTTCATTTCCGGAAGCATCAATATCAAATACTTCATCTTTTTTAACGGTATAATTATTGTTCATAAGGAATCTGTTAAAGACAGGATCCTTGGGAAAGGAGGAGGAGTTAAAGGTGAAGTTACGGATCTTTAAAGCAAGACCCTTCTTAAAAACATATACAACATCCCCTTCTGTAAGGTCCCCGGCTTTTTCCTTACCAAAATATTCAACAATATTACCGGTTTTGTGCTGTGCAGATGCCGTAATTAAAAAAAACAGGAAAAGAACAGCTAATTTACTTGAAAGTGAAGCGTGTTTAAACATGATAAGCTTTTTTGATTTAAAAAAACAAATATCGTTAAACAGATCAGCCTAATTAAATTTATTAGACTAATTGTAACAATTGATAGACCAACGAACAATAAATCTGTAAAATTAAAGAACCTACTTTTTCTTTATCAGATCCTTTCTGCCTATAGTTTTGGTAATGATATCTTTTTCAATATCCCACCCTCTCGCCGGAGAATACTCTCTTCCGTAATAGATGATCTGAAGGTGCAGGATGTTCCACAAGTCTTTAGGGAATAATCTTTTTGCATCTTTTTCAGTTTGTACCACGTTTTTGCCATTGCTCAGAGTCCATCGATACATCAGGCGGTGTATATGGGTATCCACGGGAAAAGCAGGTACATCAAATGCCTGACTCATCACAACGCTGGCGGTTTTATGCCCTACGCCGGGTAAAGCTTCCAGTTCCTCAAAAGTCTGCGGTACTTTGCCATTATGTTTTTCGATCAGATTTTTGGATAGCTGATGAATATTTTTCGATTTTGTCGGGGATAATCCAACTGTTTTAATGATCTCTCTGATCTCTTCTACAGAAAGTTTGGCCATACTGTACGGATTATCAGCCTTTTTGAACAACTCCGGAGTGACCAAGTTTACACGTGTATCGGTAGACTGTGCGGAGAGCAAAACGGCAATAAGCAGTGTAAAAGGATCTCGGTGATTCAGTGGAATAGGAGGGGAAGGATAAATTTCGTTGAGGGTTTTAATAACAAAATCGGCTTTTTCTTTCTTGTTCATTTTTCGTACTTTTACGATGTAAAAATACACTTTAAAACGAAAAGATGACAAATTTGAAAAAAGGTGATCCTGCTCCGGTGTTTGAAGGAACAGATCAGAATGGAAAAACAATAAAACTAACCGATTATAAAGGAAAGAAAGTAGTCCTGTTTTTTTATCCAAAAGCCAGTACACCAGGTTGTACTATGGAAGCTAAGAATCTGAGAGACAATTATCAGCGATTTGTAGAAAGGGGCTATGAAGTAATAGGTGTAAGTGCAGATTCCGTTAAGCGACAGTTAAATTTTGCTACAAAAAATGAATTGCCTTATTCTTTAATTGCCGATGAGGATAAAAAGATCATCAATGCCTATGGTGTTTGGGGCCCTAAGAAATTTATGGGTCGTGAATACGACGGGATTCACCGAACAACTTTTATTATTGATGAAAACGGAAAAATTGAAGACATCATAGAAAAAGTAAAGACCAAAGAGCATACAGCACAGATCCTGAAGGATTAACCTGAAAAATTCACAGCTAAGCTAATATATTTTCGCCAATTTGCTTGATATCAAAATTTGTGAATTATCCAGGTTAACAAGTTTTACGCTTATTTTTTCCTGTTTTCTTTGGAAGTTCTTTTTTTATATCCGAAAAGGCGATGACTTTTAATGAGTTCCGGAACACCTTCCGGAACCATTTCTTCCCAGCCTTCTTCTCCTTTTGAGATCATTTTAAAGATGGATCTGGAGTAATAGTCGAGAATTTCAAGATCGTAGTTTTCAATATCAATGATTCTGCCATTAGATTTAAAATATTTGTACAACTCCTTTAACCGGGGATGAACTTTAAGATTTTTACTATCAATGATTTCTCCGGTTTCGGGATCCTTTAACGGATACAAGTACACTTTAAGATCCTTGTAAAATAGTTTTCCAAAAGCTTCCAGAATACCTCCGCTCAAATCACGATAATATTTTTCATCAAAGATCTCAATCATATTGATAACCCCCATAGCCAGTGCCATACGGGCTTTTGTAAATTCAGAAAAGTAATCAACGAGTTTATAGTATTCCTGAAAGTTAGTTATCATAACTGTCTGACCTAAAGAGCATAAGATCTCAGCGCGATCTAAGAAATCCCTTTCGTTGATCTTGCCGCCTTCAGAGCGTAGATTGGCTAAAGTAATCTCAAAGATCACCCGGGTATTTTTCTCATCTACGCGATTTTCATTCAGGAAAAGCTTTTTTGATTCTTCATAGATCTCCATATTTACCTTGGTCACAGGTCTGAAACTACCTCTTAAAGCCAGAATATTCTTTTTGTAAAGTACATGAGCGGGCAATAAATTGTTTCCGTTTGGATCAAACATTACCGCATTGGTCATTCCGTTTTTTACAAGGTATAAACTCATCAAGCGGTTGTCAACATACATAAATCTTGGCCCTGAAAAATCAACCATATCGATCTCGATCGTATCGGATTCGATATTATCGTAAAAGGATTTCAAAAGTTCCTTCGGATTTTCATTCATATAGAATGCACCATAGATCAGGTTTACGCCTAACATGCCCAGTGTTTCCTGTTGAAGCCGCGAGTCGGTCTGTTTAAAACGGGCATGGATTACAATCTCGTTATAATCTTCAAGAGGATCCATCTGAAAGCGTATTCCAACCCAGCCGTGACCTTTAAATTTCTTTGCAAAATCTATGGTGGTTACCGTATTAGCGTAACTAAAAAATATTTTATCAGGATGATCTTTTCTGTTTAAACGATCTTCGATCAGGTCGATCTCATAATGAAGCATTTTCCTCAGTCTCGATTCGGTTACATACCTTTTGTCTTCTTCGGAACCGTAGATCTCATCAGAAAAAACCTTGTCATAGGCCGACATAGCTTTTGCGATTGTTCCGGAAGCACCCCCGGCGCGAAAAAAATGTCGTACGGTTTCCTGTCCGGCACCAATTTCGGCGAATGTTCCGTAAATATGGCTGTTCAGGTTTATTTGAAGTGCTTTTTGTTTTAGCGTAAGTGCATGAACAATTTTTTGATCTCCTTTAATTAAAGTCATTTTTTAGTTAGTTTTATGCAAATATAAATAAGTTTAGTGTTCAAAATAAAAAAGTTTACCTGAATAAACAGGCAAACTCTTTATAACATTAAAGATAGAACAGATTACATATTTTTCAATTCTTGAACCAGTTTTGTTAAAGTTTCTTTGGCATCACCAAAAAGCATAGAGGTTTTTTGATTAAAAAACAATTCATTTTGAATTCCTGCATAACCCGGATTCATACTCCTTTTGTTGATTATAATACTACGGGCATCCTCAACTTCAAGAATTGGCATTCCGTAAATCGGACTGGAAGGATCATTGTGCGCAGCAGGATTTACCACATCATTCGCTCCTACAACAAGTACCACATCGGTATTTTTAAACTGCGGATTGATATCATCCATTTCGATCAGTTTATCGTAGCTCACATTGCTTTCCGCCAGTAAAACATTCATATGACCTGGCATTCTTCCCGCTACCGGATGTATGGCATAAGATACTTCTACTCCTTTTTTGGTAAGCAGTTCTTCAAGCTCATGTATAACATGTTGAGCTTGGGCTACAGCGAGTCCGTAACCCGGAACGATAACTACTTTATCAGCATAGTTCATCAGTACAGCTACATCGCTGGGATTGGTTTTTTTGATATGACCACCGATAGTGCTTCCTTTTTTGGCGGCAACGGAATCTCCTCCAAAAGCTCCAAAGATCACGTTGGAAAGCGATCTGTTCATAGCTTTACACATTGCAAAGGTAAGGATCAGTCCTGCTGATCCAACCAGAATACCTCCTACCATCATCACCATATTGTCATATAGGATTCCTGTAATTGCAGCTGCAATTCCTGTAAGGGAATTTAAAAGTGAGATCACTACAGGCATATCTGCTCCTCCAATGGGAATTACAAAGAGAATACCATAAATTAGTGAGAAAAGAAGAAGTATATAAATGATTATCTCACCATTTATGCTGCCATTTACAATAAAGAAACCAAATACGATCAAGGCTATGAGTAAAAGATTGTTGATCAGATTATATTTAGGTAACCGGATATCCTTTTTCAAAGAACCATTCAGTTTAGCCCATGCGATCATACTTCCTGAAAAGGTTATACTGCCAATGATAATAGCTGCAATGATGGTAGTTACCTGAGTTATATCAGCCTGATTATTACCGTATTCAACAATTCCGATAAGTGCAGCACTTGCTCCGCCAAATCCGTTAAACAAGGAAACCAATTCGGGCATTTTAGTCATTTCCACTTTTATAGCGATAAGCCAACCAATAACAGAACCTATCAGAATGGCGACAATGATCAGAATATAAATAAAGATTGGTACTTCAAGATTATTTAAAAATATTGTGCCAATAATTGCAAGTCCCATCCCAAAAGCAGCAATACTGTTTCCTTTTTTGGCAGTTTCGGGATGTCCTAATAATTTCAGACCAATCACAAAGGTGATGGTGGAAATTAAATATATGATACTTAATGTAATACTCATTTTTTCTTCTTTTTAAACATTTGTAACATTCTGTCGGTAACGGCAAATCCTCCTACCACATTGATAATACCCAAAACAACTGCAAGAAATCCTAAGCTTAAGGCTACATAATTGTTAGGATCTGCATTTAACATCACTAAAATAGCTCCAACAATTACAACACCACTTAAGGCATTGGCACCCGACATTAAGGGGGTGTGCAAAACTGCCGGAATATTTTTTATCACTTCCACTCCAATAAATACAGCCAGAATAAGGATGTAAATCAATTGGAGATTTTCTTTTAAAAATTCTATGATTTGTTGCATTTTTATTTTTTTTAGTTATTTCTGATTTTACCTTCCCTGATGATAAGAGTAGCGTTGGTAATCTCATCTTCCAGATCCCATTTAAAGCCGTTCTCATCTGTAAGGTGATTGATAAAGTTGTAAATATTCTTTCCAAAAAGTTCACTGGCATTGGTAGCCACACTTACCGGAGCCATTGAGGTACCAATAACTTTAATCCCATTGATTATAACAGTTTCATCAAGTTTACTATACTCGCAGTTACCTCCCTGTTCTGCAGCCAGATCTACAATAACAGCGCCGGTCTGCATCTTTTTAACCTGATCTTTCGTGATCAATACCGGTGCTTTTCTACCGGGAACCTGTGCTGTAGTGATTACAAGATCAGCCTTGAATAATGAAGCTTCAACTGCCTCTTTTTGTTTCTGTTTGTACTCTTCAGTAGCTTCTTTAGCATAAACGGATTTTTCTCCGGAGACACTCTCATCTTCAACTGTAATGAATTTTGCTCCTAGCGATTCGGTTTGTTCCTTGGTTTCCTGCCGGATATCTGTAGCTTCAACAACCGCACCAAGCCTTTTTGCTGTGGCGATGGCTTGTAAACCGGCAACTCCTACTCCAAATATCAA
>QNYL01000266.1 GCA_003973375.1 Flavobacteriia bacterium | reverse complement strand
TTAAGGAATCTTCTTTAAAATCTGTTGTAATAATCGGGGGATAACGGGCAATATCATCTTTATACAATTCGAGGATCGATTCTTTTACCCAGAAACTTCCAAAGGAAACCCTCGCTTTTTGCCCTCTTAACAAATAAGAAACATTACGTACATCCAGGCTCTGCTGAAAAAGTGCTATACGGGTTTCACTCCACAATTCCCTGCCCATTAAAAGTGGTGAATTGCTGCTTACTGCCAATACCGGACCTGCAATAAGCTGTGCCCAGTTGAATTTATCTACTATGGTATCCGGATCCATCTGCAAATGGATCTGGAAACTGGTATTGCAGGCTTCAAAAAGAATTGTTTCATGAGTTACGATCAATTCATCCACTCCTTTGATATGCAATTTAAAATCATCTCCTCTTATCTTTCTTAAAATACGGTTAAGTATTCTGTAGCGGTCAAAAGGCGTAATATTTTCAAAAACGAGGTTGTTCTTTTTAATGGTAGGCAGTATTCCGGTAAGTACAATTTTATTCTGCTCTGTATTCTCTGCTGCTTTTCTCACCTTTTTAAGTAAACTGTTAAGACGCTTTTCCATTTCAGAAAAGCATTTGCCCGAGTAAACCAAAGGATCCAGATTGATCTCTAAGTTAAAAAGAGCCAGCTCGGTAGTAAAATGTTCATCATCGATCTTTTCCAGCACTTCCAGTGCTTTTTTGGAAGGTCTGAAATTCTTATCCACCAAACAGAGTTCCTGCTCAGCTCCTAGTCTGACCGTTCCTTTTTCAAACATTCCCTTTCGAGACATAATCTCCAAAGCTTCTATATCGTGTAGGAGATGCGACAGAAATTCCTGCTGGTCTTTCAGACCTGAGATCTCTTTTACCTTCTGATACCCCATAAAAAAAGCATTTAACCCTATAAATATAAGATTAAATGCCTTAAAATCAAATAACAAAGGTTATTATTTCTTTACCACATAAAAAGCGGTCTGTCCTGCATCAAGTCATTTACCTTGCCGGATACAGCTTTTAAAATATCTTCGTTTTCAAAATTTGCAATCACCTCATCAATCAGATCAACGATGATCTGCATCTCATCTTCCTTCATTCCACGGGTAGTTACAGCGGCAGAACCGATACGTATACCTGAAGTGATAAATGGTGATTTGTCATCAAAAGGAACCATATTCTTATTAACGGTAATATGTGCTGCAACCAGAGCATTTTCTGCCTGCTTACCACTGATATTTTTATTTCTGAGATCGATCAGCATCATGTGGTTGTCTGTTCCTCCCGAGATGATATCATATCCCTTTTCAACCAAAGCTTTGGCCATAGCTGCCGCATTCTTTTTTACCTGAATCTGATAATGCAGAAATTCATCACTTAAAGCTTCTCCAAAAGCAACCGCTTTGGCAGCAATGATATGCTCAAGCGGCCCTCCCTGTGTACCGGGGAAAACAGCAGAATTCAGTAAAGTACTCATCATCTTGGTCTTTCCTTTGGGTGTTTTTAATCCAAAAGGATTCTCAAAATCCTTACCCATCATGATCATTCCTCCTCTTGGGCCTCTCAAAGTTTTATGTGTGGTTGTGGTTACAATATGGCAATGAGGCATCGGATCGTTTAAAATTCCTTTGGCGATCATCCCTGAGGGATGAGAAATATCTGCCAGTAAGATCGCTCCTACACTGTCGGCAATTTCTCTGAAACGTTTAAAATCGATATCCCTGCTGTAGGCAGAAGCACCGGCAATGATCAGTTTTGGTTTTACTTTTAAAGCAGTTTCCTGAATTTTATCGTAGTTTAATACACCGGTTTCTTTTTCAACACCATAAAAATACGGCTTGTAAAGTTTTCCTGAAAAATTTACAGAAGAACCATGTGTTAAATGCCCTCCATGTGAAAGGTCAAACCCCAGAATAGCATCTCCCGGCTGAAGTACGGCCTGATATGCTGCGGCATTTGCCTGAGAACCTGAATGAGGTTGTACATTCACATATTCAGCTCCGTAAAGGGCTTTGGCTCTGTCAATAGCCAGCTGTTCCACCTGATCAACCACCTCACATCCTCCGTAATATCTTTTTTCCGGATATCCTTCGGCATATTTGTTGGTTAAAACTGATCCTGCTGCTTCCAGAACCTGATCACTTACATAGTTTTCCGAGGCGATCAATTCCAGACCTGTGGTCTGTCTTTCCTGCTCGTCAATGATTAAATCGAATAATTGCTGATCTCTTTGCATCCTAAATAAATTATGTTTTAATAAATTTCAGCAAAAGTAATAAATTCATACTTCATATTAAGAGAAACTTATATATTTGAAGTAAATATTTAAATGCTTTAACAAACTTCTCATTATGAAAATAACTGCAAACGATCCGGGCCGTAAATCATGGCTTAAAGTGAAAAAAAAATCCGATTTTCCCATTCAGAATATACCCTTTGGTGTTTTTCTCACAAAAGATGACATCATTACCATTGGTTCACGGATTGGCGACTATGCCATTGATCTGGCAGCTATGCATCAACTCGGTTATTTTGAAGGGATTCCGCTAACCGAGGATATATTTATGCAGGATTCTCTGAATGATTTTATCGCCGATGGAAGAATCACCTGGAGGCTTGTAAGAAATCGTATTGCAGATATTTTTGATATGGAAAACTCCAAATTAAAGAACAATAAAAAACACAGGGCAGATATCATTTTTGATATTGATGATGTGGAAATGCTCCTTCCTGTTGATCTTTGTGATTATACCGATTTTTATTCCAGCAGGGAACATGCGGTAAATGTGGGCAAGATGTTCTTCGATTCTAAAAATAACCTGCCTGACAACTGGCTGCACATGCCTCTGGCCTATCACGGAAGATCCTCTTCGGTAGTGGTTTCCGGAAAAAATATTCGTCGACCTTACGGTCAGATGAAACCTGCAGGCAAAGATGCTCCCGTTTTCGGACCTTCTAAACTGGTTGACTTTGAAGTTGAAATGGGTTTTATCACAACCGATGGCAATAAACTGGGAAAACAGATCTCTGTAGAAGAAGCCGCAGAATATATTTTTGGGATGGTTTTACTCAATGACTGGAGTGCAAGAGATATTCAGGCCTTTGAATCAACACCTTTAGGACCTTTTGCTTCAAAGAATTTTGCAACTACCATTTCCCCATGGATTGTTACCATGGATGCCCTTCAGGCTTTCAGAACAGAAAATGTAGTTCAGGATCCTGAGCCCTTTCCCTATTTGCAACAGGAAGGTAAGAACACTTATGATATTCATCTTGAAGCAGGCATAAAACCTAAGAAACAAAAAGAAACTGTAGTTTGTAATACCAATTTTAAATATCTGTACTGGACTATTTACCAGCAACTTGCGCATCATACAATCAGCGGATGCAATATCAGAACCGGAGACCTTTTTGGCAGTGGCACCATATCAGGCCCTAAAAAAAATAATTACGGCTCTTTACTTGAACTTTCGTGGAAAGGTACCAAACCTGTTAAACTGAAAGACGGTAGTGAAAGAAGATTTCTTGAAGATGGCGATACTGTTATTTTAAGAGGCTATTGTGAAAATGATGAAATAAGAATCGGTTTTGGAGAATGTAAGGCCCGGCTCAGAAAAGCTAAATATTCAGGAGAATGATCAAACTTAAATTCTAAAATATTATAATGGGAAGCTTCAAAAACAGGCTTCCCTTTTTTATCAGAATCAACTGAGGGGATTGATGCTTTAAATTGAAAACTTCTGAAATTTTATCTGATATTTCCCGGTACCGGATCAGATCCAAAAGATAGATCTCTGTATTGACCATATCCGGCAAAGTCTCCTTTTCAAATCTTCTTAAAACCATCTTACTGATTCTGCATCTCGTGCTGTGCTTAAAAATTAAGACCATTGCAAAAGACGGTGATTGTTGAGTTAATTTTCGTATCTTGTATACAATTATCATCTGAAAAGGATTTTAAAAGAAAATCCCTGAATTATTTGTCTATAAAAATAGACTTTTATTCTCCAATAATAATTTAAACGTCAAAACGGCAGCTAAAACAAAATAACTATGTCAATTTGACGTGTTTAGAGCCATTTTTTATAATGGAACGTAATTTGACTTCAACCTTATGAACCTAAAAAATATAACAATATGAACTTTAATAATTTCACTATAAAATCACAGGAAGCCATACAAAAAGCACAACAGATTGCGCAGGGTTATGGCCATCAGCAAATTGAGAATGCCCACATTTTAAAAGGTATCTTTGAAGTTGATGAAAACGTTGCTCCGTTTATTTTCAATAAACTGGGGGTAAATATTGATATCATCAAGCAAACACTTGAGAATATCATCAAAAGTTTCCCAAAAGTAGAAGGCGGTGAACTGATGTTGTCTAAAACAGCCAACACCATGTTGCTCGATGCCAGTAATATTGCCAAGAAAATGAAAGATGAATATGTTTCATTAGAGCATCTATTACTATCTATCCTGAAATCAAAAGGACCAACTACACAGCTATTAAAAGATAACGGGATTACCGAAAAAGGACTTGAAAGCGCCATTGAAGAATTGAGAAAAGGTGCTAAGGTAACTTCACAAAGTGCTGAAGAAACCTATAACTCTTTAAATAAATATGCTAAGAACCTAAATCAGCTGGCCAGTGAAGGCAAACTGGACCCGGTTATAGGAAGAGATGAAGAGATCAGAAGAATTCTTCAGATCCTCTCCAGAAGAACCAAGAACAATCCAATCCTGATCGGAGAACCCGGTACCGGTAAAACTGCGATCGTTGAAGGACTGGCACACCGTATAGTTAAGGGAGATGTGCCTGAGAATCTGCAGAATAAAGTAATTTATTCTCTGGATATGGGAGCTTTAATCGCCGGAGCCAAATACAAAGGAGAATTTGAAGAACGACTTAAATCCGTTGTGAAAGAAGTGATCTCTGCAGAAGGAGAAATTGTACTCTTTATCGATGAGATCCATACACTGATCGGTGCGGGTGGCGGACAAGGAGCTATGGATGCGGCCAACATACTCAAACCTGCACTGGCACGCGGAGAGTTGAGAGCCATTGGAGCTACTACTTTAGATGAATATCAAAAATATTTTGAAAAAGATAAAGCTCTTGAGCGTAGATTCCAGAAAGTAATGGTTAACGAACCCGATACTGAGAGTGCTATCTCTATATTAAGAGGTATTAAAGATAAGTACGAAACACACCACAAAGTACAGATCAAAGACAGTGCGATCATCGCTGCGGTAGAGTTATCGCAACGCTATATCTCCGACAGATTTTTGCCTGATAAGGCTATCGACCTGATGGATGAAGCTGCAGCCAAATTGCGCATGGAGATCAATTCTAAACCTGAAGAACTCGATGTTCTCGACAGAAAGATCATGCAGCTGGAGATCGAAATAGAAGCGATTAAAAGAGAGAATGATCATAAAAAACTCAACTCATTAAAAGAAGAACTGGCCAATTTAAAGGAAAAACGCAATGAGATCAACGCCAAATGGATTAGTGAGAAAAATATTATCGATAAAATCCAGGAGGCCAAGAAAAATATTGAAAATTACAAAGTTGAGGCTGATAGAGCTGAACGCGAAGGTAATTACGGACTTGTAGCTGAGATACGCTACGGAAAGATCAAGCAGGAAGAAGAACGCCTTGAAAAGCTTTTATTTGAACTGGATCAAAACCAGGAGAAAAGTCTGATTAAAGAAGAAGTAACCAGTGAAGATATTGCCGAAGTTGTGGCTAAATGGACCGGAATACCTGTTCAAAAGATGTTGCAAAGTGAGCGTATGAAACTTCTAAAACTTGAAGATGAACTTCATAAAAGAGTTGTAGGACAGGAAGAAGCCATCCAGGCGGTTTCTGATGCAGTTAGACGCTCACGATCTGGTTTACAAGACAGTAAAAAACCTATCGGATCCTTCCTCTTCTTAGGAACAACCGGTGTAGGTAAAACTGAACTTGCCAAAGCTTTAGCAGAATATCTGTTTGATGATGAATCAGCCATGACCAGGATTGATATGAGTGAATATCAGGAAAGACATGCGGTAAGCCGTTTGATCGGTGCACCTCCGGGATATGTAGGTTATGAAGAAGGCGGACAACTTACCGAGGCGGTAAGACGTAAACCTTATTCTGTAATTCTGCTTGACGAGATTGAAAAAGCACATCCGGATACCTTTAACATTCTGTTACAGGTACTCGATGAAGGAAGACTGACCGATAACAAAGGACGTGTAGCTGATTTCAGAAACACAATCATTATCATGACCTCCAACATGGGAGCACATATCATTCAGGAAAATTTTGAAAATATAGATATGGAAAACCGTGATGAAGTGATTGAAAAGACCAAGGAAGAAGTGCTTGCCTTACTGAAAAAGAATATCAGGCCCGAATTCCTTAACCGAATTGATGAGATCATTATGTTCACTCCTTTAAATAAAGAGGAAGTTACCAAAATTGTTGAATTACAGATTAAAAGTCTGGCTAAAATGCTAAAAGAAAAGAATATCATCTTTACAGCTACAAAAGAAGCGATCAAGAGTCTGGCCGATAAAGGATACAATCCGCAATTTGGTGCCCGTCCGATAAAAAGAGTAATCCAAAAAGAAGTTCTGAATGAACTTTCAAAGGAAATTCTGGCAGGAAAAATAACTGCTCAGAGTGAAATAGAACTGGATTTTTCTGATGGTAAATTCGTTTTTAGAAATAAATAATTTAGATTAGACATCTGATATTACTAAACCTATATTTACCATCAATACAGAACCCGTTGCAAAATTGTAACGGGTTTTTTATTTATCTGATAACACACTGACAGTCAATTGTCAAAATGACATTATATAAAGGTTATTTTATGTAAAAATGTCAGTTTTTTGCTTTGGCATCCTATTTGAAATATACCAGATGTAAAACAAATAAGTTGAATATTAACCTAAAAATTATAGAGCTATGTTAGTAAAAAGAAATCCGGTTTTTCCAAGCATTTTTGATGAACTGTTAAGAGACCTTACTATCAACACAAATAACGAACCTAAATTTACAGTTCCTGCTGTAAATATTGTAGAAAACGATACTGAATTCCTGGTAAGTTTAGCTGCTCCCGGAATGAGCAAGAAAGATTTTAACATTGATCTTACAGATGATGTACTGACCATTTCATCAGAAAAACATGAAGAAAATGAAGAAAAGAATGATAACTTCACAAGAAAAGAATACAGCTATAATGCTTTCAGAAGAAGTTTTACTTTACCAAGCGATCTGGTAGACAGTGAAAAAATAAGTGCTTCTTATAAAAATGGTGAGTTGATCATTAAACTTCCTAAAAAGGAAATGGTTGTTAAAAAACCAAAACTCATTGAAGTTAAGTAATTTAATTCCAAATTATTGTAAATAAAAGGGTTGTCTGAATTCAGGCAACTCTTTTTTTATTTATAAAACTTTCAACGTTAATTTATAGTGGGAAAAAGTTAAACATATACCCTATAAACATCCAAGTCAAACAAGAACGCTTCGAGCAGAATACGGGTACTTTATTTCCCTTTTTTGAAAAACTTTGTGCAAAGGCTTATTTGGAAATATCAATGCAAGCCGAAATTCAGCATAAAAATTAAAAGTCTAAGAATAAAATATTTATATAATAATACTTCTTTTCAAACGTTAATAAGGTCAAAATAAGTTGTTTAAAAAGAATATGTTATGAAAAAGCTAAAATGGAGGATTTCTTCTCTTGCTTTATTTTTAATCCTGTCCTGTTCCAAAAAAGATAATCTTAGAGAAATATCAGGTACTTACGAGTTTAATGTAGCCGGCAAGCACAGTTTTGTGATCAATGCAAATCATATCAAGGCAACCATACGGATCGTGGGAGCCAATGGTGGTGAAACTATCATTATGGAAGACATTCCTCTGGATAAAAATGTGGAATATACAGCGATGATTGGCGGATACAAGAATAAAAAAGTTTTTAACAATCTTAAAACCGAACTCTTAAACAATCTTGTTACTGAATATGAAGTGGATGCGGGAAATAGCCGGCAGTTTAACAATGGCATGATCAGGATCGACTGGGTTGGATTTGATTAACCTGGATAATTCACAAATTTTAGTATGCAGATACAAGGCGTCTAACTTTGCAGATATACTATTGTATCTCAAAAAGTTAGCAACGCAGTAGATGCTTGCTCAAAATTTAAACAATAGACCAAATGTAGGCTAAAATAAATTTTAAAATTTTCATCATAAAATATTGATATCAAGTAAATTGGCACAAAAATATTAGCTTAGCGGTGAATTTTTCGGGTTAAAAGCTTACTCTCAGCTGAACTGTTCCGGTATGGATCGTTTTTGATCCTTCCGAATTTCTTCCGTAATAATTAATATTCAGATCGAGAAATGTCATCAGTCTTTTTTGAACACCCAGTACCCAGGTCATATTCTTCCCCGGCTGTAATCCTTCAAGCATCTGATAAGCTACCGGAGAATTCTTATTACCTTCAAACTTATTATCAATCCAATTAAAACTTGCTGTAACAGAAAATTTATCCCTGTTGGAATACTGAAAACTACTGCCCAGTGTATTCATATTCAAAGTCTCAAAACCAGAAATCTGATTTTCTTTATTTTTATAGGAATAGAACAACTCCATACGCGTATTTTTTGAATACAAAAAGGACAACTTTGGAAAAATTTCTTTCTGATCTAAAATATAATTTCTGTTTACATAAGTATCCGATCTGCTTTGTATCTCGCTAAGCGTTCCGCTGACATCAAAAAGCCAGAAACCATTGATCTTATGAGAGAACTGTAACTGATGACTCTTGATCTCATTGTCCTGATCTCCTGTACTTAAATACGACTTCTTTCTGGAATTCAGATAAATATAACCCGTACTGAACTTTTGCAAACCCCGGTTAAAGAATAAACTGTTCTTGATCTGCATATTCAGAGCCAGTAAATTAGCTTCTTCATACCGGAAAGGATTAAAATTTCTTGACTCTGCCCCTCTTCTTTCGTTGGCATCGATCAGAAAATAAGCCTGATCACTAAGATGAGACAACATTTTTTTAAATCCGGTATCATTTTGCCATTTGATCATATTGACATTTACTGATTGACTAAACTTATTTCTGTGTGTCTTGATAAAATTAACATTGGGTAGCAAAACCCTTACATAAATGGCTTCATCCTGAAATTTTGCTACAACAAATTCATTGAGTTCCTGAATATTATTGTTGTTAAAATCGATCCAGGTGTAAAAACCTTTTCCGGGCTCCACTTCCACATAAGAAAAATCCTGCTGAGGCAAAGATCCCGACTGGGTTTCATAGATCAGATTGTAATTTACCAGATTTTCAAACAGATTCTGCCGGAAGAACAAACGCGCATTCAGACTCTCTTCATTTTCATAATTTACATTGTTGATTCTCCTGTAATTTCCGTTAAAAGCAAGATCTGTATTTTTTGACTGGATGAGTTTAGAATGAATAAAGAAAGTATTTGCATGATTTACTTTTTGCAAATGGTTATTCTGCACACTATCTACCGTTTGATAATTATAACCTATTTCCGTGAAAACCTTTGTTGAATCTCCTACACCTCCAAATACTTCTGTTTCAATGTATTTATGACTTATATTATTGAGCAATTCAGTTTTTTTAACTACACTTTTATTCTTTTCATAATTCAGTTTCCCTCCTATCCAGGCCTTGGCAAAATTATGTTTGATCATAGAATAGCATCTGTCAAAACTATTGGTTTCAGATAGCGATTCACTGTTCAGCATACTGCTTCGTATATAGATCTTGTTTTGACCAAAAGTGAGATCGGAATACAAATTATGGCGGTTTCCCTTAAAATTTTCTTCAAAATTTAAGATCTCAAACCGGTAATTGATCCTGCCTGCCTCATCGTTCTTAAAGATGAGTCCGCCCGAAAAGAAACCCTGTCCGGTATCTTTTAACAATGCCGGATCAGTAAGATTCCAGTCTCTGCTGAACTCCACATTCCTGTAACGTTCTACAGTAGTGAAATCGGAGGAAATATATTCGAGATCAGCATTGGCATCAAGTTTCCATTTTTTATCAATGATATTCTGCTGCCAGTTGATCTTTCCGGCAAAACCATTGTTGTTATCGTTGTCAAGCTCTGAAAACATATTTTTATCCGAATTACTAAAAGCAAATTCCGATTTCACATTACCTTTTTCACTGTAATTATACTTCATATCAATATCGGCTATCTGCAATTTTTGCGGAGCAATTAATTGTATTACAGGCGCATAAGAGCCTTGTTTAACCGAGTTTACAGGGGCTGTAAACTGATATACCCTGCCGGGAGCCAGCGTAGTTTCAATAATGTAATCCCCTTTATTTTCTCCCACATAACTAAAACGCACTTCGTATAATTCGTCATTTGGATCACTGGAATAAACAAAAATCTCTTTATTGTCTATCAGCATCTTTTTGTACAATATTTTATTTTTTGAATATTCCTGCGGAACAGCCGAAATACTTACCATTTTTTCTTTATCATCTCCCGCTTCGGCAAGGATCTGTTTTTGTTCTTCTGTCAATTCCTGTTGTAACTGACTGTTTTTAAAATCAGTTTCATTATAATATTTTACACCGATCTCCAGTTTATCATTTACCAGATCCACGCCGTCATAGGTAATAAAACGATTGTAATTGTTTTCAACAACCTGAAAATCTACTGTAAAACGCATATTGGCATTGACAGGATACAGGCTTGTAAAAGTAATCTCTCCGGTATTGTAATCTATAACATAATCAAGATTCTCTCCTCTTTTTAAAGGGATTCCGTTGGCATAAACCGTTTCACTTCCGGAAACGATCAAAAAATATTGTTCATTGTTTTGCCCAATCAGTTTATAAGGTCCCTGATTCCCTTCCACCCCGTTAAATTTGTAAGAAGAAAATTTACCACGAACCAAAGCACCCGAAGCGAAAACCTGCGACTTACCCCAAGCGTGATCTACATTGGCATTGACATAAACTCCCGCCACCTTTTTATTAAAACGTAAAAAATAATTCTCATTATTCTGTAAATAGACATCTCCGGCATTGATTTTCCAATTCTTACTGAACAATTCAATAAAAACCCGGTCAAATTCGTCAATTCGTTGCGTATAGCCCCCTTCCTGCAAAGGCACATCATTATCGGTTATAGAGGCTCTGATACCAATATTCTCCGACAGGTTTCCCTGAATCTGTAAATTAAAATTGGAATTGACCACAGCATCCTGATTGTTTCCGGTGGTAACGCCTCTTGAAATACTTCCTGAAGTGTATAATCCATCAAAAAGTTTGATGTTCTTATTTCTATTTGCCTTAATTGGATTGTATAGTCCTGTAAGGTCATTGGTCTTTTCAGTGATCAGATCTCTGTCTAAAACCTTATAATGACGAGTTAGAAATTCGGGAAGCAGCTGATATTCAACAAATACCTTTTCTTTTAAATGAAATACCTGATCCTTGAAAAAGAGGTTCGCCATTACAAAATCAATTGTATAATTTTCAGGATTGATCAACTGATGTTTATTGTTGAATACCTTAAAATAATACGGACTGATACTTAGGCTATCGATCTGAATGGTATCCCTGCTGATCTGAAAAGTCTTTTTAATGATATCATGATCGATGGCCTGAGCGTAGTTTTGAAAATACGCAACAAAGAAAAATAAAAAGAATATTTTTTTAATCAAGGCCTTTTATCTTAGACAAACAAAAATAGAGTAAAAAATATTTAAAAACTCTTTGCTTAAAATAAAGATTGCTGTGCATTGATAATTGTTTTTCTGTAAGGTATATCTAGCAGACTTTTCCAGGCTTCCTTCTGAAACTTTAGTAAAGATAAATCATACTCCAAAAACTTCTTTTGAATTTTGAGTTGTGACCCTTGCAATCTCCTCTGTATTAACCTGATAGATCTCTGCCATTTTTTCTGCAACTTTTAGCAAATAACTGCTTTCGTTACGTTTACCACGGAATGGTGTTGGTGCGAGATAAGGCGAATCGGTTTCAAGAACGATATTTTTTAAAGGAATTTGATCTAAAAACTTATCTATCTTTCCGTTTTTAAAAGTAACCACTCCTCCAATACCCAGTTTCATCCGGTAAGAGACAGCCTGTTTTGCCTGTTCCAGATTTCCTGTAAAACAGTGAAAAATTCCGAAAAGCTTTTCATCCTGAACTTCATCAAGCACTTCAAAAATCTCATCAAAAGCATCCCTGCAATGAATTACAATTGGTAAATTTCTCTCTTTAGCCCAATTGATCTGGGTTTTAAAGGCATCCTGCTGTTCTTTTATAAAGGTTTTATCCCAATACAGATCTATCCCAATTTCTCCAATTCCATAAAACTTATTTTCGTTCAGTATATTTAAGATCTTATCCAGCTCTTCTTTATAATTCTCTTTAACATGGGTTGGATGCAATCCGGCCATTAAAAAAACAAGTTCAGAATATTTCTTCTCAAGATCGAACATGGCAGGAAAATAAGAAGCATCGATCGCCGGTACAAATAGTCTGCTAACTCCGGCATCGAAAGCTCTTTTTACAACCAGATCTCTGTCTTCATCAAATTGTTCCACATATAAATGGGTATGGGTATCCGTAAAGGTCATCTTTATTAAATTTTATTCGACAAAAGTAATATAATTGTCGGTCATTAAGATTAAACAGTATAACGAAAAGATAAATATATTATGGATAAGATTATAAAAAACTTTAACTGTCTTAATTAAAAGATATAAAAATTATATATTTACAGCCGACTAAACTTATACCTAAATGAAAATTTATCACAACCCCCGATGCAGAAAAAGTCGTGAAGGACTGGCCATTTTAAAAGAAATGACCTCAGATTTTGAAATTGTTGAATATTTAAAGAATCCTCCCTCTTTCGAAGAACTGAGTGAACTGATCAAAAAGCTGAGTATCAAGCCCATTGAACTCGTTAGAAAAAACGAAGCGATCTGGAAAGAGAATTACAAAGGGAAAAAACTCTCAGATAAAGAAATTATCAAAGCTATGGCTGAGAATCCAAAACTGATTGAGCGCCCTATTGTAATAACCGACACTAAGGCCATTATAGGCCGTCCGCCTGAGATTATTAAAACAATTTTGTAAAGTATTAAATATCTGATAGATATACGAATAAATCATGGTTTTTAGGGAGATGTAAAAATACCTTTATTCCATTATTTTATATTCCATTAAATCTATCTATATTATTTGTTTAATTTTGATCTGCCCCCCATGAGATTAATAATAACTTTTCTATTTCTGTTAACAGCCATGTCTTTTTATGGACAAAAATCACCGGAAGATGTAACCATTTACGGTTCCGTTTATGATGCTGAAACTAACTCTCCACTTCAATATGCAACTGTAAAACTTCAAAATATCAAAACAAAGATTTATACCGGAGGAATTACCAATAAAAAAGGAAGATTTCATTTTAATATTATTCCCGGAAGATACAAGTTTACTGTTGAATTCATTTCGTTTAAACCCTTTGTGATTAATAAATTGGATATCAATCAGGATATAGATTTTGGTATGATTGTTTTAAGTCAGAATGCTGAGAAACTTAATGAGGTTGAAGTCTCTGCCGGTAAAAATATAATGGATTATAAATATGATAAGAAGATCTACTACGCCTCTAAAGACATCGGAAACAAAGGAGGATCTGCAGTTACAGTACTGGAAAATATACCAACTTTACGGGTTGATGAACAGGGAAACATAAACATCCGTGGAAACATGGCCATGATTCTTGTCAATGGAAAACCCTTTGGTGGTGAAGATGCTACGAGAGATGTATTAAGTCTGATCCCCTCAAATACCATCAGTAAAGTAGAGATCTACTCTCCATCTGCCAAATACGATGCAAACAGCGGAGGGGGTATTGTAAATATTATCCTGAAAAAAGGAAAAGGCATGGGCTTTACCGGAACTATGGAAATTCATGGTGGTTTGCCGGATAACGACGGAATATCTTCCTTTATTAACTATAAATCCGATAAGGTAAATATTTATTCCACGACCAGTTTCAACCATACCATCAAAATAAAAAATACCAATATGGAGCAGGAATATTTTGATACACATAATAATCCTGCAGGCAAAATGAAACAAGATCGTAATGACGATCGGCAGAAGAATAGTTTTTTATTCAATATCGGCAGCGATTTTACCATTGATGATAAAAATACCATCTCAACTTCAATCTTGTACTCTACAAGTAATAAAAATTATGATTCTGATATTTTCTTTGAGGATAATAACAACTCAGGCAACCTGATTCAATCTACTAACAGAGATGTTTCTGATAATACAGATGATAATAATCTGGAAGCCCTCATCAATTACACAACGGTTTTTAATGATGATGACCACAAACTCTCATTTAACCTGAAATACAATGGATTAAATTCCGAAAATTATACTGATATTCTGAAAACTGTTTTAACAAAAGGTATTTCCAAACAGAATTCCACTAAAAATCAAAAACTTTCAACCTACCTTTTTCAGGCCGATTATCAAATTCCGTTTGCAAAAAACAGGATGCTTGAAACCGGTTTTAAAACCAATATCAGAAAATTTTCAAACAATTTCCTGTATTCTGCATTAAATCCTGACACACAGGTATTTGAACCTATTAAAGGCTTTACTAATAATGTTTTGTACGATGAATACATTCTAGCTGCCTATGTAAAATATAGTAAATATTATGAAGATCTAAACTTTTCATTAGCATTACGTTCTGAAAAAACCTATACTGAGATTCAGGAATTGAACATAAATTCGGATGATAAAAATGATTATCTTGATTTTTTCCCTTCTGTAAACATAGGATATACCCTCAAAGATGAAGGAATACTTACTTTTAATTATTCCCGCTTTATCGATCGCCCTGAAGTTGCTCAACTGAATCCTTTTACATCTATTGCTGACAATCGTTTTATCCTGACCGGAAATCCATATTTAAAGCCTTCATACTCCAACTATTTTATACTTGAGTACTATAAAGAAATTAAAAAAATAACGCTTACAACAGCCCTTTTTTATTTAGGCTCAACCGATTATATCAGATATATCATTGAAAACTCGGGAGATCATAATGCCGATAACTTTGATATCTATTTGAAAAAA
>QNYL01000086.1 GCA_003973375.1 Flavobacteriia bacterium | reverse complement strand
AAAGTAGCATCTTTTCCTTGTTCTAACTCTTTTACTCTTTGTTCATTAATATCAAATCCTATTACCGTGTACTTTTCAGCAAAAGCAACAGCTAAAGGTAAACCTACATATCCGAGTCCGATAATTGCGATCTTTTTATTTTTCATTTTTGTATTTTTCTGAATTATAGAGAATTAAATATTGTTTTAAAAATATACTTTATGTCTTTCCATAACGTCCAATTCTCAATATATTGTATATTTATTCTTACTTTTTCCGGCCAGATTACCTGATCATTATATTTTTTAGGGTCTTGTTGTCTTGCCAGAATCTGTTCTTCGTTCTTAAATCTGATCGTTGCAGGACCTGTAATTCCGGGGTTTACTGTAAGGATGATCCTATCTTCCCCTTGTAACCGATCTGCATAACCCTTAATATCTGGTCTCGGACCAACAAAACTCATATCACCAATCAAAACATTGAATAACTGAGGTAATTCATCCAGTTTAAACTTTCTAAGGAATTTCCCAAACCGGGTAATCCTTTTATCTCCTGCTACAGTTATTGATATATCAGATCCTTCTTCTCTCTTCATTGATCTGATCTTATACATATTAAAGACCTCTGTATCTTTTCCAATTCTTTCCTGTTTAAAAAGCCCGAATTTACCCGTTGAAAATGTAGCTAAAAGAATCAGGAGTATTATTGGAATTCCAAAAAAGGCCAGACCAATAATTGAAAAGATGATATCAAATGATCTTTTTATAAATTTCTGTTTAACGTTTAGCCCTTCATTTCTCACAAAAAAAATTATAAATTAAATCTTTTTTTAAGCTTCTTTAACCAGGATATCTTATCATTTGTATGGTATCCGTTACCATATTTTCCATAGCCGTATCCATATCCGTAACCATAGCCATATCCGTAACCATACCTGCTTTTTATCCTGAAATCATTAAGTACATAAGAAATATTCTTCACTTCGCCATTCTTATACTTATCATCAATCATTTTTGGCATATTCTTCTCCGTATAACCTTGTCTGATAATATAAATGATAGCATCTGAAAAAGGAAATAATTCCATCGCATCAGCAACCAGACCAACAGGCGGGGTATCAATTACAATATAATCGTATTTTTCTTTCAGCTCTTTAAATAATTCTTCTGTAGCTTCCCCTAAAATAATTTCAGAAGGATTTGGAGGAACAGGCCCTGACGGAATAAAATCCATATTTTCTACGGGAGAACTAACGATCACTTCTTCTAAACTCTTTTCCCCTATCAGATAATTAACCAGCCCTATAGAATTATCATAGTTGAATTCTTCATGCATCTTAGGTTTACGCAGGTCAAAACCAAGCAGAATGGTTTTCTTTCCTCCCATAGCAAAAACAGAGGCCATATTAATGGCCGCCATGGTTTTTCCTTCTTTACTTACGGAAGAAGTTACAACAATAGTTCTGTTTTTCTTTTTATTGTCTCTTTTAAATAAGAACTGAATATTAGATCGTAAAGCTCTGAACGATTCGGCAATGGTTGAATTAGGCTTGTTAAATACCACCAGCCTATTTTCATAATTATTCCTGCCCAAAACTCCTAAAACAGGGATTTCGTACATTTTTTCTATCTCTTCAACTGTTTCAATCTTGTTATCTAAAGCTTCTTTAACAACAACATATAACAAGGGTAAGATTATACCGAGCATTAATCCGATAAGATAATTAAAAGCAGGTTTTGGTTTTATTGGAGACTGACCAATATCTTTTGCTTTATCCAGTATTTTAATATCAGATACATTGGCAGCAATTGCTGTTCCGGCCTCATAACTCTTTTGCTTTAAATAATTATAGTTTGCCTCAGAAATAGTATATTTTCTTTGATAATTTAAAAGTTTTTGTTCTTTGGGCGGTAAAGTCTTTAATCTGGAAGCAGCCCTTGCCTGTTGTTTCTTTAAGTTATTTAAAGCATCTAAAGTAGTTTGCTTTAATGATTTAATATGTTCTAACAAGACTTCCCTTTCAACTTTAATTCCCTCATTTATCTTTTTTAAAGGAGGATAAGATGATTTAACCGTTAATTCAAGTGCCTGTTTTTGTTTGGAAAGGGTAATTAATGTTCCTACACTTTTAGATATATTAGGATCATCTATGTTGACTAAAGCGGGAGCCGGTATATTCTCATCGTATTGGTCACGTGATCTAATATAAGCATCGAGATTAGAATAGTAATCATATTTATTTTCGGTATTCTGTATCTCAGTATCTAAAGTTCTTAATTCTTCCAGCAGAGAATTACCCTCAACAGATAAATCATATATATTTTCACTCTTCTTATAACTACCCATTTCCAACTCAATATCTTGTAAATTTCCTGCTTCTACTTTAAACAGGGTATCGATATATTGTTTGGTTTTTACCGCATATTTTATTTTTTGTTCGCGCTGATCTTTATCGAGAATTTTTACCGTTGTATTGATATAATCCTCTATTTTCTTTTTATTGGGGCCATCTAATTTTAATTCTATTAATGAAGTCCCTTTTTTTAAAGTTGAAACATCAATATTGGTGTATTTCTTAACAACACTATTAAAATTATTAAATCTTACAAAATAGGTTTTCCCGCTCAGATCAGCTAAAAGATCTTTCTTTTCCAGATAAAACTTAAAGAAAGGAGATTCGATGGTTTCTCCAATCTGAAAAATTCTTTTATAATTTTCTTCTTTAGGTATATAATCCTTTGTTTTATTTGTTTTAACATTTACAAGTTTATACTCATCTTCATCAAAATCAACACTAACTTCAACTTTATTATTCTTAAGAAAATCCAATTTTATAAATGTTCCTCTTAACTGGAATGCACTTGTATCAGGTGTGACAGAAAAAGGTGTTCTCCCATATACATCTTCTTTTCTGTAATCTCCTTTTTCAAAATAATCTATATAATATTTTAACTCTTTTACAACCTTCTCATTATGTGTTCTCGATTTTAAGATGGTCATAATGGTTTCCACCTTGTCACTAGGGCCACCCCAATTGAAAGCAATATTGGTACTACTGTTAAACAATGGATTCTGTTCGTCTTTTACGGTAATAATACTGTTCAGACTATATGTTTTTTGAGAAACCCTGTTAACAATATTAGCAATGATCAATCCTAATAGGATCGTTACAACAAATAATTTCCAATGATCAACAATCTTAAAAAAATACTCTTTTACATCAAAAGTATTCAGCTCGTTAATATCAATTTTATTTTTGGGATTCATTAATTTTATTTAAAGGATTGAATCAATAAAATAGTTGTTGTTACCAATGATAAAACAGTTATCAAGGTAGTTACCGTTTGCATACCCGTTGTTCCTGTACCCCATGATTTTTGTTTTAGGGGTTCAACATAAACAATGTCATTGGGTTTGATATAAAAAATCTCCGATTCAAAAGCATTTATATTTGTTAAATCAATTATGAATTTTTCTGTTTTGTCAATTGATTTTCTTAGTACTGTTACTCTTTTTCTGTTTCCTGTTATTTCAATATCTCCTGCAGCTGCAATCGCATCAGCTAAATTTAACTGATTCTGATATACAACCACTGTCCCGGGTCTCCCTACTTCTCCTAAAGCAGTAAACCTTATTCCGGCTAGCTTAACCGTAATAAAAACATCTTCCTTGTTAATAAAATATTCTTCTAATTTCTTTTGTATCTTTTCTCTCACTTCCGGTGTTGTATAACCCAAAACATTCATTTCACCGATATAGGGCATCCTGATATTACCATGCCTGTCAACCGAATAAGACTTAAAATAGATCATCTCCGGTGAAATATTATTTGTATTACCATTTTGAGTACTGGTCGAATTCTTAAACAATTGAACCAGTTCAGGATTAGCAGACTTGATATCGATGTATAACATATCATTTACCTGCAAACGGTAAGGCTTATCCTGTAACTGATAAATTGAATCTCTGGGAACAGGCTCTCCCTGAAAATAAATCAGGTCTTTATTAGGTATACACGAACTGTAAATTACAGCAAGAAATAGCAGTTGTAGTATTTTACGCATTTTATTTTTTTCTTAATCAGCAAATATAATTTTTAAATTGTTTATCACAATAATATTTCTGTTATTTTCGCAGTAAAAGTAACAATAGTGCTCGATCAGATCAAATCTTATTTTAAATTCATCAAAAGATCTACCAATCAACATGGTATTCATTCTCCATTTGTTTATAATCTGACAACAAAATGCTTCTATCAAAATAATAAAGATATTCATTTGAAATTAAACGATTTCAATTCCTACAAAAAGGATTTATTATCAAATAAGCAAACCATAGAAGTTACCGATTTCGGAGCCGGATCAAGAGTGTTTAAAAGTAATCGCCGAAAAGTTAAAGATATCGCTAAAACTGCCGGAATTTCGATAAAAGAAGCGAAACTATTGATTAAAATAGTCGATTATTTTAAACCAAAAACAATTCTGGAACTGGGCACATCATTAGGATTAGGTACTTATTGTCTTCATCTTGGTTATCCGGAAGCTAAAATTATCACTCTGGAGGGTTGCCCCGAAACTTCTCGAATTGCCCGGGAATTATTTGATAAATATACCGTTGATCATATCCAGCTTATTACCGGAGATTTTAAAAAAACTTTACCTAAAGTGTTAGAGCAAAATAAATTTGATATGATCTATTTTGATGGCAATCATCAAAAAGATGCCACTTTAAATTATTTTAATCTGGCATTAAAAATTATTCACAATGAAAGTTTCTTTATTTTTGACGATATTCATTGGAGCAACGGCATGGAGGCCGCCTGGAATATTATTAAAGATCATCCGAAAGTTAGTGTGAGTATTGATCTTTTCTTTTGGGGAATTGTATTTTTCCGTAAAGAACAACCCAAACAACATTTTAATATCAGAGTCTAATTTGCAAATTATTAAGCATGAAAATATATACTAAAACAGGTGATCAGGGAAAAACATCCCTTTTTGGAGGAACAAGAGTTTATAAATTCAATCTCAGGATTGAAGCTTATGGAACTGTGGATGAACTGAATTCCTACATCGGACTCATTCGCGATCAGGAAATTGATGAGAATGCTTTTAAAACCCTGATAAAGATACAGAACGACCTTTTTACATTGGGGTCCATGCTGGCCACCCCTCCGGAGAAAGAAAAGCTTAAATCGGGAAAAGACCGCTTAAAAATTCCAAAGATTGATGAAAAGAATGCCTCAATTCTTGAAGAAGAGATCGATCGGATGAATAAAGATCTGCCTGAGATGACACATTTTATCCTTCCCGGAGGACATTCTACCGTGTCATTCTGTCATATCGCCAGAAATATCTGCCGCCGGGCGGAAAGAATCACAGTACACCTTGACCATACAGAACCTGTAGACCCAAACATACTGATCTACCTCAACCGTTTATCCGATTACTTATTTGTATTGGCACGGAAATTGACTATAGATTTAGAGGCAGTTGAAATACAGTGGAAACACCAATAAAGCAATAAAACCTGACGTTCTTGATTTATTTACAAATTAGCAATAAAAAAAGTCACAAATGCTTGTATTATTACATAATAAATTTATTTTTGCAAAAAATTTAAAATATTATGTACTGGACATTAGAATTAGCTTCATATTTAAGTGATGCACCCTGGCCGGCAACAAAAGATGAATTAATTGATTACGCTATCCGTACAGGAGCTCCTTTGGAAGTGGTAGAAAATTTGCAGGCAATTGAAGATGAAGGGGATAGTTATGAGACAATTCAGGAAATTTGGCCGGATTATCCCACCGATGAAGATTTTCTCTGGAATGAAGATGAATATTAAAAAAATGTGAAAGTCTCCTGTGAGGCTTTTTTTTTGCTTAAATTTGTTCAGTTTTTTCAACAACCCCTATTATTAAAATAAAACCCTCTGGGTTTTATCGATTATTTAAATAAAATATTTCTACAAATGAGTATACTTGATTCTGTAATAAAAGTCTTTGTTGGCGATAAGAAGAAAAAAGACTTAAAACAACTACAGCCCATCGTTAAAAAGGTAAGAGAATATGAAAGCGAGATGGAATCGCTTACCTTAGATCAGCTTAGAGAGAAAACGGCTCAGTTCAAACAAAAAATAAAAGAATCTTTAAAAGATATTGATGAACA
This sequence comes from Flavobacteriia bacterium, assembly GCA_003973375.1. Taxonomy (GTDB): domain Bacteria; phylum Bacteroidota; class Bacteroidia; order Flavobacteriales; family Flavobacteriaceae; genus Namhaeicola. Next base: position 9,096 of record QNYL01000086.1, on the reverse strand, counting down.
GATCAATAAACTAAAGAAAGAAACCGAAACGGCCAATGTTGACCGGAAGGAAGAGATCTATAAGGAAATTGATTTGCTTGAAGACGAAGCTTATGAGATTAGCGAGAAAGTCTTACTTGAAATCCAGGCCGAAGCTTTTGCTGTTGTTAAAGAGACCACCAAACGCTTTAAATTCAATGAACAATTAAAAGTTAAGGCAACTCCTTACGACCGGGAATTATCGGGAACAAAAGATTATGTAAACCTTGAAGATGAATATGCGATCTGGAATAATTCCTGGGATGCTGCCGGAAAACCCATTACTTGGGATATGGTTCATTATGATGTACAGCTGATCGGTGGATCTGTATTACATCAGGGGAAAATTGCAGAGATGATGACGGGGGAAGGAAAAACTCTGGTGGCAACGCTGCCTATCTATCTGAATGCTCTTACCGGAAAAGGCGTACACGTAGTAACTGTTAACGATTATCTTGCAAAAAGGGATGCTGCGTGGATGGGACCTATCTTCGAATTCCACGGTTTAAGAGTAGACTGTATCGACAACCATCAGCCTAATTCAGAAGAGCGAAGAAGTGCTTACAATGCAGATATTACCTACGGTACCAATAACGAATTTGGTTTTGATTATCTGCGGGATAATATGGCGCATACCCCAGGAGATCTGGTACAACGCCCTCATAACTTTACAATTATTGATGAGGTTGACTCAGTTTTGATCGATGATGCCCGTACCCCTCTGATCATTTCCGGTGCTACTCCTCAAGGCGATCGTCACGAATTTAATGAGCTGAAGCCCAAAGTGGAAGATATCGTTAAAAAACAACAAAAATATCTTACGGGAATTCTGGCGGAAGCCAAAAAACTGATCAGTTCAGGCAACACAAAAGAAGGAGCCTTTTTATTATACCGTGTTTATAGAGGTTTACCTAAAAATAAAGCCCTCATCAAATATTTAAGTCAGGAAGGAATCAAACAGCTGGTTCAAAAGACTGAGAACTTTTATATGCAGGACAACAACCGTGAGATGCCTAAGATCGATGAAGAACTCTATTTTGTAATCGATGAAAAGAATAATTCTATCGATCTTACCGATAAAGGTATTGCCTACTTATCTGAAAGTAATCATGAGGATCAATTCTTCGTTCTGCCCGATATCGGTACTGAAATTGCAAGAATTGAGAATGAAGAGATTACTCCGGAAGAGAAAACGGCAGCAAAAGAAGAACTTTTTAGAGATTTCAGCATCAAAAGTGAACGTATTCACACTCTAAATCAATTACTTAAAGCCTATACCTTATTTGAAAAAGATGTTGAATATGTAATTATTGATGATCAGGTTAAGATCGTTGATGAGCAAACAGGCCGTGTAATGGATGGCCGTAGATATTCTGACGGATTACACCAGGCCATTGAAGCCAAGGAAAATGTAAAGATCGAGGATGCCACGCAAACCTATGCTACCATCACTTTGCAGAATTATTTCAGGATGTACCGAAAATTATCTGGTATGACGGGTACTGCAGTAACGGAAGCCGGTGAATTATGGGAGATCTACAAACTGGATGTGGTTGAGATCCCAACCAACAAACCATTAATCAGGGATGATCGTGAGGATTTAATTTATAAAACCAAACGTGAAAAATACAATGCCGTAATCGATGAAATAGAAGCTTTGGTAAATCAGAAAAGACCGGTGCTTGTAGGTACAACCTCAGTAGAGATCTCTGAATTACTTTCCAAATTATTATCGATCAAAAAGATACCGCACAATGTACTGAACGCTAAACTTCATAAAAAAGAAGCTGATATTGTAGCTATGGCCGGACAACCCGGTGTGGTAACCATTGCCACAAACATGGCAGGTCGTGGTACCGACATCAAACTGAGTAAAGAAGTGGTTGAGGCCGGCGGACTTGCAATCATCGGTACAGAACGTCATGATTCCCGAAGGGTTGACCGTCAGTTACGAGGTCGTGCCGGTAGACAGGGAGATCCGGGATCTTCTCAGTTCTACGTTTCTTTGGAAGATAACCTGATGCGCTTGTTCGGATCGGAAAGAATCGCCAAGATGATGGATAAAATGGGATTAAAAGAAGGAGAAGTAATCCAGCACTCTATGATCTCTAAATCTATTGAGCGTGCTCAGAAAAAAGTTGAAGAGAATAACTTTGGTATCAGAAAAAGATTGCTGGAGTATGATGATATCATGAACGCTCAACGTGAAGTAATCTATAAACGTCGCCGTCATGCGCTTTATGGTGAAAGATTACAGATCGATATTGTAAATATGATCTATGAGACCTGTGAAAATATCGTTACTGAAAATAAATCCAATAATGATTACAGTAATTTTGAGTTTGAACTGATCAGATTTTCTTCCACAACTTCTCCTTTTACAAAAGAAGAATTTGAAGAAAAAGATGAACAGGTTTTAATCGATGAACTTTTCGATATTGTTTATAAACATTATCAAAAAAGAATTGAACATAATGCTATAGCTGCTTATCCTGTGATCAAGGATGTTTATGAAAATCAGGGGGATCGTTACGAAAGGATCATGGTTCCGTTTACCGATGGTATTAAAACCCTACAGGTAATCACAAACCTGAAAGACGCTTATGAAAGCGAGGGTAAACAACTGATTACTGATTTTGAAAAGAACATCACGCTCTCTATTATTGATGATGCTTGGAAAAATCACCTGCGTCAGATGGACGAACTGAAACAATCGGTTCAAAATGCAACCTACGAGCAAAAAGATCCTTTACTGATCTATAAGTTCGAAGCCTTTGAATTGTTTAGAAGTATGCTTGATAAAGTAAATAAGGATGTATTATCTTTCTTATTTAAAGGAGAACTACCCAATCAGAATCCGCAACAGCAGATTTCTCAGGCGCGTGAAACCAAGAGAGAAAAAGTTCAGCTTACCAAAGCTGAGTTCAACAGTCCGACTCAGGATACACAAACCAACGATTTCTCTCAGCCTCAGGTTACCGAAACCATCGTTAGAGAAAAGAGAAAAATTGGCAGAAATGAGCGTGTTACCATAAAAAATATAATGAATGGGGAAAGTAAAACTGTTAAATACAAACAGGCAATTCCATTGATCGAAAAAGGACAATGGGTGTTGGTTGATGAAGATTAGCCCGAAAAATTCACCGCAAGCTAATATTTTTTGCGCCAATTTACTCAACATCAATATTTTATGATGAAAATTTTCAAATTTATTTTAGCCTAAATATTGGGCTATTGTTTAAATTTTGAGCAAGCATCTACTGCGTTGCTAACTTTTGAGATACAATAGTATATCTGCAAAGTTAGACGCCTTGTATCTGCACATTCAAAATTTGTGAATTATCCAGGTTAGATCTTACCCGTATAAATAAAAAATGATTGCAAATCAATCCATGATATTTAACAGCGCCAGATGCTGTAAAAGCATAATGGTTTTTGCATCTTTAATTTCACCTGAGCCAATCATTTTGAAGGCTTCCTGAAAAGGGATTTCCATTACCTCGATATCTTCATGTTCTTCTACCAAACCTCCTCCGGAAGTAATTTTCATGCTGTCATCGTATTCTCCAATAAAAAAGTGAATGATCTCGGTAACAGCTCCTGGCGACATATAGGCCTCAAAAACCTTCTTAACATTTTCAATCTTGATACCGGTTTCTTCCAAAGCTTCTTTTTTAACACAAACCTCAGGATCATCTCCATCCAGAAGTCCGGCACAGGTCTCAATGATTACACCTGTTTTATTTCCGTTAACATAAGACGGCATTCTGAATTGCTTGATCAGAATAACCGTTTTCTTTTGAGTATTGTACATCAGAATAGTAGCTCCGTTTCCCCTGTCATAACTCTCCCGTGCTTGTCGCACCCAGGTCCCATCAGGCATTAAATAATCAAATTCTATTTTATTTAAGGTGTACCAGTTATCGGAAAGAACCTTGGTTGTTATATTCTTTATCTTAGGATTCATAAAGTTATCTGATCAGTTTTTTATATTTAATTCGTTTCGGTGTTACTTCCTTACCCAATCTTTTCTGCTTGTTCTCCTCGTATTCAGAGAAACTTCCTTCAAAATAATATACCTGAGAATCACCTTCAAAAGCAAGGATATGAGTACATATCCTGTCAAGGAACCATCTGTCGTGTGAAATAACCACAGCGCATCCTGCAAAACTTTCAAGTCCGTCTTCTAATGCTCTCAGCGTATTGATATCCAGATCATTGGTAGGCTCATCCAGCAAAAGAACATTCCCTTCTTCCCGCAGTGTCATCGCCAAATGCAAACGGTTTCTTTCTCCACCGGAAAGTTTATTTACCGTCTTGCTTTGTTCGGATCCGCTAAAATTGAACCTGCTTAAGTAAGCTCTTGAATTTACCTGCTTCCCTCCCATCATGATCAGTTCCTGACCATCAGAAAAATTTTCCCAGATCGATTTCTCCGGATCAATATTGGCATGCGCCTGATCAACATAGGCTATTTTAACCGTATCACCTATATTAAATTCTCCTTTATCCGGAGTCTCTTCTCCCATGATCATCTTAAAAATAGTGGTTTTACCTGCACCATTCGGACCAATAACCCCAACAATTCCGTTGGGAGGAAGATTGAAATTTAAATCCTCATAAAGCAGTTTATCTCCATAAGCTTTAGCAACTCCTTTTGCCTCGATAACTTTGTTTCCAAGCCTTGGCCCGTTCGGAATATAGATCTCAAGCTTTTCTTCTTTTTGCTTCATATCTTCATTAAGCAAATTGTTATAATTTGATAATCTCGCTTTCGATTTGGCATGTCTCCCTTTTGGCGACATACGTACCCATTCCAGTTCCCGTTGCAGCGTTTTTTGCCTTTTTGAAGCCGATTTTTCTTCTTGTGCCAGTCTTGATGATTTCTGTTCCAGCCAGGAGGAATAATTTCCTTTCCAGGGAATTCCCTCTCCTCTGTCTAACTCAAGAATCCATCCTGCTACATTGTCCAGAAAATATCTGTCGTGTGTAACGGCTATAACGGTTCCTTTGTATTGTGATAAGTGGTGTTCGAGCCATAAAACCGACTCAGCATCGAGATGGTTGGTAGGCTCATCCAGCAAAAGCACATCAGGTTCCTGAAGTAACAAACGGCAAAGTGCCACCCTTCTTCGTTCCCCACCGGATAAATTTTTGATCGGTGTATCACCTTCAGGTGTTCTTAAAGCATCCATGGCAATCTCTAATTTGGTATCGAGATCCCAGGCATTGGTTGCATCGATCTTATCCTGTAATTCCGCCTGACGGTTCATCAGCTTTTCCATCTTATCCGCATCAGAATAGACTTCTTCCAGACCAAACATATCATTGATCTTATTGTATTCCTTTAAAATATCCGTGATCTCACTCACTCCTTCTTTTATGATATCAATTACCAGTTTATCATTATCCAGTTTAGGTTCCTGAGGCAGATAGCCCACAGAATAATCTCTTGAAAAGACCACATCTCCCTGGTAATTTTTCTCTATCCCGGCAATGATCTTTAACAATGTCGATTTACCCGATCCGTTTAGACCCAGGATTCCAATTTTAGCTCCATAAAAGAAACTGAGATATATATTTTTAAGAACAGGTTTGTTAGCTCCTTGAAAGGTTTTGCTAACCCCACTCATTGAAAATATCACTTTTTTATCGTCTGCCATTTTTATAATTTTTATTTACAAATATACTAAGAAATATCAGTTGTTGTTTTAATTGCCTATCGGTATAAAACAAAAAATCCTGCCGTTAAAGCAGGATCTTTATAAGTTTTAATAATCCAGTCGCCTTAGATAATCCATTTTCTTTTTCCACTGGGCAAGTTCCTTTTTATAATTCTCTATATTATTTAAAACATTCTTAACCAATGGGTTGTCTTCAGAAATATTAGATATAAAGCTTACATTATTTTCAAGCTGCTTGATCTCGCGGGTTAGTTCATCCATTTTTTTTCGAACAAACATCTGCTCCCCGTCAAGCCTGCGTGTATCATTCTGATCAAGGTAAGAATCGACAATATTTTTGAATTTCAGAAAAGAGGCTTCGTCCTTATCAATATTCAGTTTTTTATAAATTGCTTCCAGAGTTTTGTTGAATTTAGCTTCAATATGACTCATTTTAGAAGGTAATCTACCTGCAGATCTCCATTCAGAAATACTTTCGTTGATCTCTTCCAGGGTAACCTCAACTTCTTCTTTTACTTTTTCCTTCAGATTATTCAGCAATTCTTTTTTCTTATTCAAAACATCGATCATTTCCTTATCCACATCATCCTGTCTTTCATGTAATCTGTCAAAATAATGATTACAGGCATCTTTAAAACGTTTCCAGATCTTATCAGAATCTTTTTTAGGCACATGACCTATCTTCTTCCAGTCTGACTGAATCTTTTTAAAGATATCCGTTACTGTATCCCAGTCATCACTATCTTTTAATGATTCTGCCTGCTCTACGAGATGCAATTTTTTAGTCAGGTTCTCAACCTGCTCACTTTTTATTCTCTTGTAGAAAGAATTTTTTGCACGATTAAAATTTCTTGTTGCTTCTTTAAAATGTTTCCAAATCGCTTCACTTTTACTTCCAGGCACCTTACCTACATTAAAAAACTCTTCTCTGAATTTTTCAACCTGTTTAATAGCATCCTGCCAGGCTTTATGTGAATTGATCTCATCTACCGCAATATTTTTGATCTTTTCTATAACATCCATCTTTTTCTGGATGTTCTCTTCAAGTTTAGATTCGAGTTCTTTTTGATAAAGATGACGTTTGTGATGTATCTTTTTAGTTGCCTCGCTAAATCGGTTCCAAATCTCTTCACGATGTTCACGTGCTACCGGTCCGATATCTTCTTTCCACATTCTGTGCAAAACCTGTAATTCTCTGAAAGCCTTGTCAATATCTTCAGATTCTGCCAATTTTTCAGCTTTCTCTACCAGTTTTGATTTTTCTTCAAAATTATGTTTAAAATCAAGGTCTCTGAACTCTTTGTTCAAATGCAGTAAATCATAGAAACGCTCAACATGATGGTGATAGGTTTGCCATACATCATTGTACTTTGCACGTGGAATTTGCCCTACATTACGCCACTCATTTTGCAATTCTTTAAATTCCTTATACATAGATGAAGGATTGCCGTTATCAATCAGATTTTTTAATCTATCGATAAGATCCAAACGCATTTCGAGGTTTTCCTGTTGCTCCTTTTCAATCTGTTTGTAGTACAGCTGGCGCTTTCTTTTAAATTCTTTTAAAAGACTGAAAAACTTTGATTTTACAGGTTCTACAAAGATAAAATCTTCTTCCTTACCTCCTTCTTTTACAAATTCAGCTTTCTTTTCGGCAACAAGATTGTTGTATTTTTTATTAAAATTTGATTTAATCTCCTCAAAATGATTTCTGAGATCCTTTACTGAAAAACTTGCCAGTAAAGTTTCAAATTCTGCAGCGAGTTCTTCCAGACTTAATTTAGAATAATCGGTGTGTGGAAGATCCTCTTTCGCTTTTACTTTCTCTTTTTTCTCTTCTTCTTTACTATCTTCAAGAGCCTCCTCTGATTCTGCTTCCTTTTCTAACTCTTCGTTTTTTGGAACAGTGTCTTCTTTCTTCTCAACAGATTTTTCCCCTTTAACAACAACTGTTTCCTCTTCCTCTTCTACAGATTCTTCCTTATTAGAAACTACTTCTTCAGCCTTAACCTCAGCTTCAGCTACTTCTTCTTTAACTTCTTCGATAATTTCCTTTTCAGGCTCCTCAGTAACTTCTTTTGTTTCTTCAACTTTTTCAGCTTCTACTTGAGTTTTATCTTCTGTTTCTGCAACTTCCTCCTGAACTTCATTCTTTTCAACAGATTCAGTTTTAACATCCTCTGCTTTTGTTTCCTCTTTTTCAGGCTTTGTCTTTTTTATAGGACTTTCATTTTTAACTTCTTCCTGCTTTTTATTCTTTTCTACAGATTCTTCAGATAAGTTCTCAATATTCTCGTCTAACATCTTATAATGTTTAAGGTTCTAACTATTTTACTATTTTATGAAGCCTACCCGTAAAGTATTTTTTCATAAAATTTTTGTAAAAATAGATGATTTATTTTACAAAGGTACGCAAGTTAATAAAAATTTAAGAATTCCATATTTCCCAGGCCTTTTCAGCCTGAAATTCCAGCATTTTGAGTCCGTTCTTTATTGTTGCTCCTCTCGATTTTCCCTGCTTTAAAAAGGAGGTCATGGATGGATTGTAAATCAGATCATAGAGTAGATGCCTCGAAGTTAACAGATTATAAGGAATATCCGGAGTTTTTTCAATATCAGGGAAGGTTCCTACCGGAGTTGCATTGATGATAACCGGGTAATCATTTAAAACCTCAGCGGAAAGATCTTTATAAGTAATTGAACCGGAACCCTGGTTTGATCTTCTCGAAACATATAAATATTCCATTCCCAGTTTATCGAGAACAAATGAAACCGCTTTTGAAGCTCCGCCTGTACCTAAAATAAGTGCCTTTTTATGAAACGATCTCAACAAAGGTTTAATAGAATTCTCAAAGCCATAACTATCCGTATTAAAACCTTTTAGATTTCCATTTTTTAATATTTTGACCACATTAACAGCACCGATCTCTCTGGCATCCGGACTAACCTCATCAAGAAAATGAAAAATATCCTGCTTATAGGGTATGGTTACATTAAAACCTTTTAATTTACCTTTATACTGATCTAAAATTGCGGGCAGTTGTGAGATCTCAGGAAGGTCAAAATTTACATAAAAATGATCCTTTAAACCTGATCTTTTAAATTTTTCGGTAAAGTATGTTCTTGAAAACGAATAGGAAATATTCCTTCCCAGTAAGGCATAAATGTGTTCTTTTTCAGTTTCCACAAAACTACAGTTTAGGTTTTACTTTCGATTTAGTGTTTCTGCCATACCATTCCAGTATTATAAGAATGATAATTCCAAAAAAGATATAACCCATAGCAATCCAGGTTGAACCGTCTTGCAGGTCGGGAATAAAACGATGGTAATTCTCAATTACCTTGTTTCCCAGACTGTCATAAAGTTGCTCTCCGTTTTCACCAAGTTTATATA
>QNYL01000075.1 GCA_003973375.1 Flavobacteriia bacterium | reverse complement strand
GCTAACTGTTCAGGTGTTTTCATCCCAACCTGTTCGGGAATCTTCGCATTGAGCAGATTAGCCTGGGCGCTTACGTACCCTGTGGAAAGTAGGGTAATTGCTATTATTAAACTCTTCAATTTCATGACTTTATTGTTTAATTTGTTATTTCAACATTTACAGGAGAAGCATTTTTCAGATAATAACCTGTATTACCGATCAGTTTTTGCTTCAGGTCAAAGATTATTACTGCATCACCTCTTCTTGCTTTATTCAGCACTCTGATGGCAGCTGCATTAAATTTGTTTCCTTTTACGATTACAGTTGGCTGACCAGGTACTTTTACACTAAATCCGTTTGTTTTTATCTTCAGATCGAATACGAAATCTGGTAAAACCGAACTGATGGTTGCTTTTTGAAGGGTACTTTTAGGCATTTTAATCATACCGTACTCACCTCTTACTGCCGCTACCGGAGCAGGAATATCTCTTATTCGGAACTTTTTACTTGACTGAACCGGAGTACCATCAGGTAAAGTTGCATTTACTTTAATGATTACTTCTCTACCTTTTCCGGGGTTCATTACGAATTTACCAACACCTTTTACTTTTTTCAATCCCGGTGCATAAGCCTGTACAGCATTATCTGCAACACCCGGTACTGAGATGGTCATTGGGTTAGTAACACCACGGTAAACCACATTCATCTTATCTGCAGAGATTACCGCATCACTTGGCTTGGCTACTACATTATAGGTTTGTTTAATTGGAATTTCAACGGGTTTACCATTCTCCATAAAGATAAACTTACCTTTTATTTCATGCTCTCCAACATTTCCTGCAGGAAAATCAAGTATAGCCCCACCATCTTTAATATTGGTAATCTTTTTTCCATTGATAATGACCTCTTTTGGCTTTAAGGTAGCATCATATCTTCCCAGCACAATTTTTCCCTGAAAATTAGCTCCCTGTAATGTAACAGGTGTTTTTGGTATCAGGATTGCATTGTAGTTGTTCATTGATACGTCACTACTTAACTGTCCTTGCAACATGGCTGATAAAACATCCGATTCGGTAGTTTTAACATCAGCCTGGATCTGGGTAAGTTTGGTTAAAGAGGCTACAAGAGGAAAACCTTTGTAGTTGTAATCCAGCCAAAAACGCTCAAGACCTTCTCTGTCTTTTACCTTAGCAGTTGAAAAACGCTCTTTTATTTCACTTGCCAGATTTGGATAATCTTTCCCTATAATTGAAGAGATCTTATTTGCATATCCATTTATTCTATCTAAGAATTCCTGACCTTTCTCTGTATATTTTCCGTCATCTCCTTTAAAGAACAGATCATCCAGATAAGTACCTTTATCCATCGTTTCATAATCGGTTGGATCATCTACGGTAGCTTTCATATCGTTCTTTAGATTTTCGATATATTCAAAGTAACTGGCTGACAGTTCTTTGATCTTATCGGCCTTTTCTTTTTCGTCAGCATACTTTTCCTTTTGCTCTATCGCTTTAAGGGAAAGGTCTTCGTATGCCTTTTCGTTTCTCTTGGTAGCAGCCTCATTAGCTTTTACCAGTTTTTTATCCATGAGTCCAAAGGCTTGTAAGACCTCCTTTGACATATTCATTGCAAGCATTGCAATAAAAATTAAATACATCAAATTGATCATTTTTTGCCTTGGTGTTAATTTACCTCCTGCCATTCTTAATTAGGGTTTTAGGGTTAATATTAAATCTAACTTTAATAACTTAGTTAAGAATTTGTATTTGACATAGCAGAAAGCATACCTCCATAAACACCATTCAGTGATGACAGGTTTGCAGCCAGCGATTCCATTTGTTCTTTCAGAAGTTGTGCATTTTGTGCAGTCTCTTCGTTGATCTCAGCCTGACGCTGAACGTTATCCATTTGGACCTTATATAAACTGTTAAGTGATTCCATATGATTAGCAGCTACTGCTAACTGATCACTGTATTTTGTCGTGGCAGTAATCGAATCTGCAACAGGTGCAATATTTTCTGCGGCACCGGCAAAATTCTGAATACTATCGGCCAGCCTTGATATCTTTTCAGAATCCAGATTAGCTTTTTGCAGCATATCATCTAATTTCTGAGAGAGCAATCCGTCTGCATCTGTAGTTTCGGCTAATGCTGTTCTGTCAGAGGCCTCACCTCCAACCAGTTCGGGATATACTTTGGTCCAGTCATAATCTTCTTCAACCGGTTCGAATGCTGAAACAGCAAATACGAGTGCTTCTACCACCATACCAATAGTTAATACTGTTGTACCTCCGGGGAAGTGGGCAATTTTAAAGAGTGCTCCTAAGATTACTACTGCTGCTCCCAGACCGTAGACCATGTTAAAGATTTTTTTTCTGCTTTTTGATTGTGCCATAATTTTTAAATTTTAAATTTTTCTTGATTGATTAATTATTGTTCGTAAGTTATTTTTTTGCTTTCATTTTAGTTCCCATATAATCCTGAACAGTTCTGAATCCTATGTAACTTCTTGCCGAATCAGCATATTCATAGTCTCGTGTACTCACTTCGAGGAAGTAGGCTACATCTTTCCATGATCCGCCTCTGATTACTTTTCGCTTGTTACCTTCATCCACTACATTCGGATTAATTGTAGAGCCCAAGTAATAAGAAGATGGGTTGTAAGCCGTATTGGTCCATTCTGATACATTTCCAGCCATATTGTAAAGGCCGTAATCATTTGGGTTATACGATTTTGCTTCAACAGTGTAAAGAGCACCGTCTACCGCATAGTTACCTCTTTCAGGTTTAAAGTTGGCCAGGAATTCCCCTCTGTCTGTTGTAGTATAAGGTCCTCCCCATGGATATTTTGCATATTCCAGTCCGCCTCTTGCTGCGTATTCCCACTCAACTTCAGTTGGTAGTCTGAATCTTGGTTCTTTACCTTTATTTTTCTTTTTACCTGCAAGATATCTGTTACGCTTATCGGTTCTGTAGTTACAGAATGATTTTGCCTGTTTCCAGGAAACACCTACTACAGGATAATCGCTGTAAGCATCGTGCCAGAAATAATCCTGATGCATTGGATCATTGTATGAGTAATTAAAGTCTTTTACCCAAACAGTTGTATCAGGATAAACCTCAACTACTTCTTTTACCAAAAAGTCTTTTAATGAACCTTTTCCTTTTGCAGCTGCAGCTTCATCAATATAAGTATACAAATATTTCAGCTTACGGGTATCTATTCTTCTCTTTCTGCTCGTGGTTTCCTCTATTGGCAGATACATGCTGTCCATTGCTTCAGCGTAATACTGATCAGGGAATTCATCCTGATTCCAGATCAGATCTACATCCCAATTCAGGTATTTACCTTCTGTTGGAGAATCAACGTCGCCTAAGCTTCCGTAATTATCCATCATATATTTATAGTACGCATTATTGGTACTATCCATTTCTTTAAATCTATACTTCAGGATACCACTCATATCTCCTTTCTTCTGTTCAACGGCATCACTACCACCTACATTGGCCTCTTCAGCCAAAATAGCAAGTTTAGTTCTAACAATCGAATCTCTAACCCAAAATACGAACTCACGATATTCGCTATTGGTAATTTCGGTCTCATCCATATAGAACGGACGAACAGTTACTGTTGTTGGTGGTGCATTAAAAGCTCCGGCAATATCCTCATCTTCTTTACCCATGGTAAAGGATCCTCCGGGAATAAAGCTCATTCCAAAAGGTTTTTCGGGGAAGAACTTCTTTTTTGTTCTAACACCGGTGAGTTGCCCCTGATCATTACCAGATTTACAACCGGTTAACAGAGCTAATGTAAAAAGTACCAATAAAAACGTTAACTTTTTCATAATTTTAATTTTTTCTAACAAGACTTGGAAATGTTAAATTATTATTTCTTTATTTCTTTAAAACTTAAAACCAAATATTTTTTCAATATCAAAATTCTAAGAGTTTCGCACCTTAAAAACGATAAAAAATATGCTTTAGTGTGTAACTAATTTAATTTTCTAAAACTTTTTAACCATCTTTCAGGAAATATCTGGTTATTTGCTGTTAAATAATCCTGATACGTACATGGTATTAACGTAGATTTTCTGGTTTTATTATGGTAATAAATAATTTCCATCCACCATCTTTCACTTTTATTACTTTTATAAAAGTTAATTGTATCATCTTCTATCATAACCATAAATTTCTTAAATTCCTCCTTAAGTAAATAAGGATCTTCTTCCGTTCTGAAATTATATCCTTCAATATAATACCAAATCATTTGTGCAATCAGGTGAGCAGTTTGCTCTCCTTTATCATATTTTGCATTATACTCGTATATTCCAAACGAGCTGTTCATTAAACTTATTCCTGAATAACGTGCAATGGCACAAATCTGATCTCCGAAAAAACCATTTGGCGAAGCATTGTTATTAGCGGGAGCATCTCCTCCTCTAACGGCACTCATATCTATGCTTACAATATCAGTATCTCTTAAAACCGGTTCCGCCATGCTAATATCTGCTGTTACCTCTCCTAACCTGTATGCATCAAAATATAAACTGTCAAGCAGATTTATTTCTTCCTGTGAATTAAAAAAGGTTTGATATCCCAGATTACTGTAATTCAGTAAATTATTGGGTTGCTCCATAATGATCTTATGAAGAAAGTTTTGAGAGGTCATTCTGTTCTCCGGGGGTTCCAGATCGAATTTACAATCTACAGAAACCATATTTACTCCTTTTTTACTCTTATCATAAGCTCTGTAACAGGCATAGGTTAGATCCTGACTTCCTCCCAAAATAATAGGAATAATCTTTTTTTCCAGTAAGATTGCTACAATCTCTTTAAGGGCAGAATAGGTATCTTTAACCTCTTTCCCTGCAGGGAGATTTCCCAGATCAGCGATGTTCGAAAACCAGTTACCGGGGTACATCTGATAAAGATACTTTCTGATAATATCAAAATCTTTCCCGGTCCCCACATTGTCAACAGCATTCCGGCCTTCCTGAACTCCTATGATGGCCAAATGTACATCTTTCAGATCGGGTAATCCGTTCTGCCGGGTATGTATCTTAATGTGATTTCCTAATGCTAAGTCCGAAATCAAAGCTGTATGTGCCACAGCTCTATCCTCTACAGGCAACAAAAAGTCTAAACTCATATTTCGTTATTTCAAGAAATAAGGATTTAACGCTTATTTTTTGATTATTTTTTAGTTTTTCTTTTCCCGGTCTTCTTTTTCGGTTCGTTTTTAGCAATTATTTCTTTAACTTCTTCCAAGGTTAGTGCCGTAGCATCTACTGTTTTTGGCAGTTCGATCTTCAGCTTACCTTTTAATATATTATGTCGGCCCCAACGGGCTTTCTCTACTCTTATTCCTTCTTCTTCCCAGTTGTGTACAACTTTCTCAATTTCTTTCTTCTTCTTGGCCTCTATCAACTCTACAATATCATCATAAGTAAGATTATCAAAATCATATTTTTTATTGACGTTGATAAAAAGATTATTCCATTTGATAAACGGACCAAATCTTCCAACACCTTTTTGTACCGGTAAACCATCGTATTCTGCTATAGGGGCATCGGCTTTCTGTTTTGCACGAATAAGTTCTATCGCTCTGTTCAGGTCAACCGACATTGGATTTTCTCCTTTATCCAGAGAAACAAAAATCTTGCCAAACCTGATAAAAGGACCAAACCTTCCGTTAGAAACCACAACTTCCTCTCCTTCATATTCTCCAAGGGTTTTTGGTAGTTTAAAAAGATCCAGAGCTTCTTCCAGTGTTATGTTACTGATGGTTTGAGTCCCCTGCAAACTTGCAAATCTGGGTTTCTCCTCATCTGTGGTTTCTCCAATCTGTATCATAGCTCCAAACCGTCCCAGACGGGCATAGATGTTTTTACCCGATTCAGGATCAACGCCTAAAAGCCGTTCTCCCTTTGCTCTTTCCGCATTCTGAGCAACGTGCTCAACATTTTCATGGAATTTAGTGTAGAAATCCTTTATCATTTTCAGCCAGTCACTTTCTCCATCAGCGATAGCATCAAATTCTTCTTCAACCTTGGCCGTAAAATCGAAATCGAGGATGCTTGAAAAATTAGCCACAAGAAAATCATTTACGATCTTTCCTATATCCGTAGGGATGAGTTTTCCTTTATCCGATCCAACTTTTTCTGTCAGTTCTTTCGTTACAATCTTATCTTTTTCAAGTATGATCTGGTTGTATTTTCTATCGAAACCTTCCAGACTTACTTTATTTACATACTCCCGGTTCTGAATGGTAGAAATTGTAGGCGCATAAGTTGAAGGTCGTCCAATACCCAGTTCTTCCATTTGTTTTACCAGAGAAGCCTCAGTGTAACGGTAAGGCGGATTTGTATAACGCTCGGTTGCGGTTATATAATTATTTTGCAGAACCTCTCCTTCTTTTAACATAGGTAACATGCCTTCCTGTTCGTTGTCCTCCACATCAGTTCCCTCAATATATACTTTCAGAAAACCATCAAAAACAATTACTTCACCATTGGTAGTAAAGATTTTATCGTTTTTATCATTTTTTATTCTAACATTGGTACGTTCGAGTTTTGCATCGCTCATTTGTGATGCAATAGTTCTTTTCCAGATCAGCTTGTACAATCTTTCCTGATCATATTCAACAGGAATATTCTGCATTTCCATATTGGTAGGCCTGATCGCTTCGTGAGCTTCCTGAGCTCCTTTCGATTTATTTATAAAATCTCTGGTATGACTGTATTTCTCTCCATAGGATTTTTTAATCATTGCTGCAGCACCATTTTTTGCTTCATCAGATAAATTTACACTATCTGTTCTCATATAGGTAATATATCCCGCTTCGTACAAACGCTGAGCAATTACCATGGTCTTGGTTACCGGAAATGATAATTTTCTGGCAGCTTCCTGTTGTAAGGTTGAAGTTGTAAACGGTGCCGGAGGAGTTTTCTTCGCAGGCTTCGTTGTGATATTTTCTACCGTATGAATTGCATTGACACAAGATCTTAAAAATGCTTCAGCCTCTTCACGGGTATCAAAATTCTTCGGTAATTTGGCTTTGAATTTTTTATGGTTGCTGTTTTCATACTCGGCAACAAGCCTGTAAAATGCTTTGGGTTTAAAATCTTCTATTTCTCTTTCTCTTTCAACGATAAGTCTTACTGCAACGGATTGTACCCTACCTGCCGAAAGTCCGCTCTTTACTTTTCTCCAGAGTACCGGAGAAAGTTCATAACCCACCAACCTGTCAAGAACCCTTCGGGCCTGTTGTGCGTTGACCAGATTTGTATCAATGGACCTCGGATTTTCAATAGCTTTTAAGATGGCTTTTTGGGTAATTTCGTGAAAAACGATACGTTTTGCCTTTTCATCATCTAATTTCAGCTGGTTGTATAAATGCCACGAAATTGCTTCTCCCTCCCGGTCTTCATCACTTGCCAGCCAAACTGTTTCAGCTTTCTTTGACAGATCCTTAAGCTTTTTAACCACTGCTTTCTTATCGGGAGAGACCCGATATTTAGGTTTAAAATCTCGTTCCACATCTACTCCTAACTCTTTGGTAGGCAGATCAACAATATGCCCGAAACTCGACTCAACCTGAAAATCCTTACCTAAAAATCTATCTAATGTCTTGGCTTTTGCCGGTGACTCTACTATAACTAAATTCTTCGCCATCTTTAAACGTTTGTAAGAAATCTAAGAAGATGAAATACAATATTTCTACTTTGAAGATCCCTTTTTTTGTGGTACAAAAGTAGTCAGATTTTTTGAATTCCTATTTTTAGCTTCACTTTTTTGAAATTTTTTTTTCAACACCTTTATTATATACACCTTATCTTAACTCGTTAAATTTCTGCCAAAATGTCATAAAAACAGATTTTTGATTGTATATTTGCAATCCAAAAAATCATAAATGGCGAGTGAACATATCATAGAAGAAAAAAAACAGGGACAGGCCCTGATTACGGAGCAAGATGGTTTAAATAAGAAAAAGGTTTTTATTGAGAGCTATGGCTGTCAGATGAACCTTAACGACAGTGAGATCGTAGCTTCCATCCTTGCCAAAGACGGATACAATACCACGCATTTACTGGAAGAAGCCGATCTGGTACTGGTAAATACCTGCTCCATCCGTGAGAAAGCCGAACAGACCATCAGAAAACGCTTACAAAAATACAACAGTATTAAGAGTATCAATCCGGAAATGAAGATAGGCGTTTTGGGATGTATGGCTGAGAGACTGAAAAACAAATTCCTTGAAGAAGAAAAAATGGTCGATCTGGTTGTAGGCCCTGATGCTTACCGTGATCTTCCCAACCTATTAAAAACTGTGGAAAGTGGTCGTGATGCAGTGAATGTTTTTTTATCGAAAGATGAAACTTATGCCGATGTGTCTCCCATCCGTCTCAATACCAACGGAGTTACAGCTTTTGTCTCCATCACAAGAGGCTGCGACAATATGTGTACTTTTTGTGTGGTGCCATTTACACGTGGTCGCGAAAGAAGCCGTGATCCGAAAAGTATTGTTAACGAGATAAAGGAACTCTGGGAAAAAGGCTACAAGGAAGTTACACTGCTCGGACAAAATGTAGACTCCTATTTATGGTATGGAGGTGGTTTGAAGAAAGATTTTAAAAAAGCCTCCCCTTCAGCTCAGGAAAACGCTTTGGATTTTGCAAAACTCCTCGAACTGGTTGCTAACGAACTACCTGAAATGAGAATTCGTTTTGCCACATCAAACCCACAGGACATGAGCGTGGATGTACTTTATGCGATGTCCCGTCATAAGAATATCTGTAAATACATACATCTTCCGGTTCAATCCGGCAGTACAAGGATGTTAAAAAGAATGAACAGGCAGCATACCCGTGAAGAATATATAGAACTGATCGATAAAATCAGAGAAATTCTTCCCAATTGTGCTATTTCACAGGATATGATTGCAGGTTTTTGTGGTGAGACCGAAGAGGATCATCAGGAAACCCTTTCGCTGATGGAATATGTAAAATACGATTTCGGTTTTATGTTTGCCTATTCGGAAAGACCCGGAACACCGGCAGCTAAAGAAATGGAAGATGATGTGCCAATGGAGGTTAAAAAAAGAAGACTGTCAGAGATCATCAACCTGCAAATGGAACACGGACTCTACAGAATGCAACAATTCATCGGCAAGACCGTAGAAGTATTGATCGAAGGTAATTCAAAAAAATCTAATCAACACTGGATGGGAAGAAATTCTCAGAATGCCGTAGTGGTTTTCCCGAAAGGAAATGAGAAAAAAGGAGATCTTGTACAGGTAAAAGTAACAAACTGCACCTCGGCAACTCTGATAGGAGAAAGAATTTAACAAACTAAAAAAACAATATATTGGAATCATTACAAGCCATAAAACAACGTTTCGGAATTATCGGTAACAATCACCTGCTTAATATTGCACTTCAAAAAGCAATACGCGTTGCCCCTACCGACATTTCTGTTCTCGTTACAGGAGAAAGCGGTGTAGGAAAAGAGATCATCCCAAAGATCATCCACCAGCTTTCCCATAGAAAACATAACAAATATATTGCAGTAAACTGTGGAGCCATTCCGGAGGGAACCATTGACAGTGAGCTGTTCGGTCATGAAAAAGGATCCTTTACCGGTGCAACACACAGCAGAAGCGGTTATTTTGAGGTTGCCGACGGAGGTACTATCTTTCTGGATGAAGTTGGAGAATTGCCTTTATCTACCCAGGTACGTTTGTTGAGAGTTCTCGAAACAGGAGAATTCTTAAAGGTAGGTTCTTCAAAAGTGCAAAAAACTGATGTAAGGATTGTGGCTGCCACCAACGTCAATATGATGAAGGCTATCCAGAAAGGTGAATTCAGGGAAGACCTTTACTACCGTTTAAGCACCGTTGAGATCAATCTGCCCCCGTTAAGAGAGCGGCAGGAAGATATTCATTTGTTATTCAGGAAATTCGCTTCAGATTTTGCTTTAAAATACAAAATGCCTACCATCAAACTTGATGAAGGTGCTGTAGAAACACTACTTTCTTATCCCTGGAAAGGAAATATCCGTCAGCTTAGGAATATAACAGAACAGATCTCGGTAATTGAACAAACAAGAAATATTACCAGCGATATTTTAAAATCATACCTACCTGGTTATCACAATAATTTACCGGCGATAGTAAAAGAGCCGTCTTCTTCTTCCGATTTCTCCAATGAAAGAGAGATCCTGTACAAAGTTCTTTTTGATATGCGTAATGACATCAATGATCTGAAGATGCTTACACAGGAACTTATCAAAGAAAAGGAAGGTGTACAACCCAAAAAGAACACGCAACTGCTGATCAACAAGATCTATGGGGATCAGGAGGAAGGCTCGCAAACCAGTGATCTTGAGATCATTTCAAAAGGACAGCAGGCAACCTTTACCAATGATCCGATCTCTTCCTTTGAAGATGCAGAAACCGTTGAGGATCCGATCTCTTTACAGGAGAAGGAATACGAAATGATCAAACAATCGCTGGAAAGAAATAACGGCAAAAGAAAACTGGCTGCTAAAGAGCTGGGGATATCAGAAAGAACCCTTTACAGAAAAATTAAACAATATGATTTGTAATTGTAATGCTTTAATTGTTAATTTGTTTCGTTTTAAATCATCTTTATAAATATAAAATTGAAAAAGAACTTTATTTTTTTACTGGTTTTTAGCTTATTTATCACCGTAAGCTGTGGTACTTATTCCTTTACGGGAGGAAGCACCGGCGATGCTAAAACCATACAGATCAATACTTTCCCGAATAATGCCACTTTGGTAGAGCCTACTTTGAGTCAGAAATTCACTTTAGCGCTTCAGGATCGT
The DNA here is from genome assembly GCA_003973375.1 of Flavobacteriia bacterium. Taxonomy (GTDB): domain Bacteria; phylum Bacteroidota; class Bacteroidia; order Flavobacteriales; family Flavobacteriaceae; genus Namhaeicola. Next base: position 4,960 of record QNYL01000075.1, on the reverse strand, counting down.
TTTTTAAGACAAACCAATCTGGCGCAGACCAATTCGGGAGGAGATCTTTTATTTGAAGGGGAGATTACACAATACTCCATTATACCGGTTACTGCCACAGCACAACAAACTGCAGCACAAAACCGTTTAACCATTGCCGTTAGAGTAAGATTTTACAACCGCTTAAATGAAGAAGATAATTTTGAACGTACCTTCTCTTTTTACAGCGATTATGATGCCAATGCCCAGCTCACCGGAAGTGTTCTGGAAAATGCTTATTTTGAGATCTTTGAACGAATCACACAGGATATTTTTAATGCGGCGGTAGCCAAATGGTAAGAACCTTATGAACCTGATAGAATTTACAAAAATATTACACAACCCTAATCTTCTCAGCAAAGACGACTCAGAATCCCTGGAAAATATTATCCGGGAATTCCCTTATTTTCAGGCTGCCCGGGTATTGCATCTCAATTCCTTAAAAAAACAGAGCAGTTTTAAATACAACGCCGCCTTAAAGAAAACAGCAGCTTACACAACAGACCGTAGTATTCTTTTTGATTTTATCACTACCGACGATTTTACCATAGAGAATTATATCACAAAAGAAGAGCAGCAAAAAAAAGAAAATAAAGCGGCTACTGAAAAACCTGTCACTGATAAAAAAACAGAAGTAGTTCAAAAAAATGAGGTTAAAGAACCTGTTTCCCGTGATGATAAGGTCTTACCCATCGGGAAACCAATCCCGTTTAAAAAGAATGACAGTTTTTCATTTAACGAATGGCTGAACTTGACCAGCATGACTCCGTTACGAGGCGAAAACACTGACAAAAAAGCTGCGGGTAAACTCTCGAAAAAAGAGGAATTGGTAGACCGATTTATCAAAACAAATCCAAAGATAAAACCCTCAAGATCATCTGATGTAACTGATTATTCACAATTCAGCACCGTGGAAAATGAGAACCTGATGACAGAGACCCTTGCGCATGTGTATCTGGAACAAAAGAAATACACCAAAGCCATCACAGCTTTTCGTATTTTAAGTTTGAAATATCCAGAAAAAAGTAGTTTCTTTGCAAACCAAATTGAGGAAATAGAAAAATTACAAAAAAATAAATCATAAATTATGTCTTATACTATATTTTTAATCCTGATATTTATTGTAGCAGTATTGCTTATACTGGTTATCATGGTACAAAATCCAAAAGGCGGAGGATTGTCTTCCTCTTTCGGCGGAAGCACACAAACTATGGGAGGTGTTCAGAATACCACCAATTTTCTTGATAAAAGCACCTGGACTCTGGCAACGATTTTACTGGCTTTGATCCTGCTTTCCAATTTTGCAATTCCAAGAAATTATACTGCTGACACAAAATCTGAAACTGAAAATATCGTTAATCAGAGAGATGAGAATTTTGATGCACCTGCAACATTAGACACTACAACTCCTACTGACAGTACAAAATAAGAAACTCTAATTCAATTAAAAATGCCAACGTGAATGACACGTTGGCATTTTTTTTTACAATATGGCAGCAAAAACAACTTGGCAAACTATTTGCTTCATTGAATACGAATTTTAATAACTTAAAAACATAAACATAATGAGCAAATTAAATATCACACCTCTTGCCGATAGAGTGGTTATCGAGCCTTCAGAAGCCGAAACCAAAACAGCATCAGGTATCTATATTCCTGATTCTGCTAAAGAAAAACCTCAACAAGGAAAAGTTGTTGCCGTTGGTAAAGGTAATGCGGACCAGCCACTGACTGTTAAAGTTGGTGATACTGTTCTTTACGGAAAATTTTCCGGCACTGAACTTAACATCAATGGTAAGGATTTACTTATTATGAGTGAAAACGAAATCCTGGCAATTATTTAATCATTAAAAATATAAAGTTTAAACAAAAAATTTAAAAGATTATGGCAAAAGAAATAATTTTTGATATAGAATCACGTAATGGTTTAAAACGTGGTGTTGATGCATTAGCCAATGCTGTAAAAGTAACCTTAGGACCAAAAGGAAGAAACGTTGTAATTGGTAAAGCCTTTGGCGGACCTCAAATTACAAAGGATGGTGTATCCGTTGCAAAAGAAATTGAACTGGAAGATGCTCTTGAAAATATGGGCGCTCAAATGGTAAAAGAAGTAGCTTCTAAAACAAGTGATCTTGCCGGTGATGGTACAACTACAGCAACCGTTCTTGCTCAGTCCATTGTAAAAGAAGGTTTGAAAAACGTTACTGCAGGCGCTAATCCACTGGATCTGAAAAAAGGAATTGACAAGGCAGTTGCAATTATTCTGGAAGAGCTTGAAAAACAATCTGAGATTGTTGGAGACAAGATCGATAAGATCAAGCAGGTTGCTTCTATCTCTGCCAACAATGATGAGTCTGTTGGTGAACTGATCGCCAAAGCATTTGATAAAGTTGGTAAAGAAGGCGTAATTACTGTTGAAGAAGCCAAAGGAACTGACACTTACGTGGATATTGTTGAAGGTATGCAGTTTGACAGAGGTTATCTGTCTCCTTATTTTATTACTGATGCCGATAAGATGATTGCTGATCTTGAGACTCCGTATATTCTGTTATACGACAAAAAGATCTCTACCATGAAAGATCTGCTTCCGGTACTTGAGCCTGTTGCTCAAAGCGGAAGACCTTTATTGATCATCGCAGAAGACGTAGATGGCGAGGCACTTGCTACTCTAGTTGTAAATAAATTAAGAGGATCCTTAAAAATAGCAGCCGTTAAAGCTCCAGGTTTTGGCGACAGAAGAAAAGCTATGCTGGAAGATATCGCTATCCTTACCGGTGGTACAGTGATCTCAGAAGAAAGAGGATTTACACTGGAGAATACAACCATCGATATGCTGGGTACTGCTGAAAGAGTAACTATGGACAAAGACAACACAACTGTTGTTAACGGTCATGGTGATGCTGAAGCGATCAAAGCAAGAGTTAACCAGATCAAGGCTCAGATTGAGACTACTACTTCTGATTATGACAAAGAAAAATTACAGGAGCGTCTGGCAAAACTGGCCGGTGGCGTAGCTGTTCTTTATGTTGGTGCTGCCAGTGAAGTGGAAATGAAAGAAAAGAAAGACCGTGTTGATGATGCCCTGCATGCAACCCGTGCCGCTGTTGAAGAAGGTATTGTTGCAGGTGGTGGTGTGGCACTGATCAGAACCAAACCTGTTTTAGAAAAGCTCAAAACTGACAATGCTGACGAAGCTACAGGTGTTCAGATCGTGGCCAGAGCTATTGAAGAGCCTTTAAGACAAATTGTTGAGAATGCAGGTAGCGAAGGATCAGTAGTTGTAGCCAAGGTTCTCGAAGGTAAAAAAGACTTCGGTTTTAATGCCAAGAACGGTGAATATGTACATATGTTAAAAGCAGGAATTATCGATCCTAAGAAAGTAACACGTATCGCCATAGAAAATGCAGCTTCAGTTGCAGGAATGATCCTGACTACCGAATGTGCATTGGTTGATATCAAAGAAGAGAATCCGCCTGCAATGCCTCCAATGGGTGGAGGAATGCCCGGAATGATGTAATACAAGCATCTGATAAATATCAAATAAAAAGACCACTTTTTAGCTTTAAAAAGTGGTCTTTTTTTGGTGAATAATTTGTCTGATCCAATATAAAACTTACATTTTCAGGATCTCTTTAAAATCAGATCTGTTCTTATAATCCGGATCGTATTGAACGTAGGTTATCATATTATTCCTGTCGATTATATAGGTAGCAGGAACCGGAAGTACACTGTTATTTCCATTATATTCGGCTACTTTCTTTGAAATGGCAGGATAGAAATTGGGTATATTTTCTTTATTTACATCATAAGCCACCTTGTAATTATTCATTATAGAATTGTCCTGATCATGCAGAATAGAGAATGTAACACCAAGTTTATCGGCAGTTTCCTGAGTTTTTTCATATTTTTCAGGCGTCACCACAATTACAAAATATCCTTTCTTATTAAGATCGTTAAGATTATCCTGAAGAGAAGTAAGATGTTTCCTGCAATAAGGACACCAGTTTCCCCGGTAAAAAACCAGCAGGATCTTATTATTTTTTAAGATCTCTGCCGAATTTATGCCTTTTCCATTTTGATCTTTCCCTGTAATTAAAGGTGCCTGATCACCAATGTTTAGGTGTTCATTGTTAATTTGTGCCGATAATGCGATACCGGTTAATAGCATACATGTAAGAAGTAATTTTTTCATTTTTTATGTTTTTAGTTTTATAAATAGACGAAAAAAATACACTTGCTTACAAGATTAAACCGATTTAATTTTGCAGAGCATTGATGAGGAATTTTTGAAAAGGCAGCGCCTGAATATGATATTCAAGGATCTTCTCCATCAGATCATTACCTGTAATGATCTTCGGTGACAAAAAAGCCTGATAGTACCATTGCTTATTCATGATCAAAGCTTGCTCCTCTGCTGCCAGCCTGAATTCTTTTGGGATTCTTTTATTCTTCGTCCCCCTGATCTCACCGTATTTATTTACAAAATCTTTGTTTGTAATGATCTTTCTAAACTGATCGGGATATTTCAGAATATGAAGTCTGATCTTTTGAATTTGTTGCGTATCAGCCATATAGATCCCTCCAAAAATTGCCAGATGCTCAGGACTCAGTTCAATATACAATCCGGGATAAGATTTGTCTTTCCTGCCCATTTTTGAAATGATAGCAGAATTATTGATCTTGTACGGAGTTTTATCTTTTGAAAAACGAATATCTCTGTTTATTCTGAAGATTGCATCCTTTGCTTCTATCTGAACTTCTTCATCCAGTTTTGAAACCTCATTGATCAGATCTGATATAAAGATCTTAAAAGGCTCTCTCACCACAGTTTCATAACGTTTCCGGTTAAGATCAAACCATTCTTTGTGATTATTGGCAGCCAGTTCTTTAAAAAAAGCGAGGTAATCTTTAGAAAAATACTTCATGAATTCTGTTTTGAAGC
>QNYL01000077.1 GCA_003973375.1 Flavobacteriia bacterium | reverse complement strand
ATTAATTGACAGCAATAAAAGTAGAATAAATTAATATAATAAAAGGAAAATAAATGCTTAATCCTGAAAATTAATTCAAAGAAGAGGGAACGATTAGCTGAAAAACAGGAATCTTTACCTTAAAGGTTTGGGCATTGGAAAAATTGATCATATTGTAATACCCTTCCATGGCTCCAATGGGTGAAGTAAGAAAGCAATGGGAGTAATAAGTGTATTTTTGTTGAGGTGCCAATACGGGTTTCTTACCTATAACACCATCTCCTTCAACTATTTCCTTACTTTTTAAAGAATCGAAGATGTTCCAGTGTCTGCTGAGTAACTGTACGGTATCGCTACTCTTGTTTTCGATAGTAATATGATAACTGAAAGTATAATACAACCTCTGATTTTGAAAGCGGGTTCCTTCAAAACGAGTTATAACAGAGATCTTAATACCTTTTGTTACCTGTTGTATCATAGGTGTATTTTAGTGATAATCAATATCCAAAGATACAAATTATTTTAAAAATATAAACGATTTGCCCTTTTGAGTTTCTTTGGCAAAATCTTCTATGGTATTGGTAGTTAGTTCTTTGATAAGAGATTCTTTAAAAGGTTTAACTACATGATGAATGGCACATGGGTTTTCATCACTGCATCTGGGTAAACCTATAAAACATTCATTAAATTTCCTGAGCCCGTCAATACATTCAATGATGTCTAAAAGATTCTTTTTCTGATCTTCTTTATTCAGATAAAATCCGCCATTTGGTCCTTTGATCGAATGAATTAGTTTTGCTTTACTTAAAGATTGAAGGGTTTTGGCCAAAAAAGGAGCAGGAATATCGATTTTTTCTGCAATTTCCTTTGTTCCGATCTTATTCTTTACATCTGAATGTATCGCAAGATACAACACGGCCCTGATAGCATATTTGCTTTGATTGCTTAGCATAATAGCAAATATAAAGATAAAAATGTCTTTTTATATGATAATTATCATAAATTATGTTAAATCGGTTACATAATTTTGTTATTTTGTAACATAAAACACATATATTTGTTACCAAGAATACTTAACTATATTTTATAAACTAAATTAACTGTAATGAAAACTAAATTTTATGTATTGGCAATTTTGACGGTTTTCTTTTTTGCATCTTGTAAAAATGACAAGCAAGAAGCCGTAAAAGAAACTAAAAAAGCAGCAGTAACCCAAACTGAATCCACCGAACATCAGGGGCAAGCATCTGTTGTAGATAGTGTTTCTGCAGCAAACGCACTACAGGTTGCTAAATCTTTACCTGATTTTTCAACTCTGGTAACTGCAATTAACGCAGCAGGTGTTGAGGATGCTGTTGTGAATGCCGGACCATTAACAATCTTTGCTCCTTTAAACTCAGCTTTCGATAAATTACCGGAAGGAACTGTTGCAACTTTGTTAAAACCGGAAAATAAAGCAAAACTGGCTTTTATTTTGGTAAATCATGTTGCCCCTGCAAATTATCCGATCAAACAATTGAAAAAGGAAGCTAAAAAAGGAAGAAAACTGTATATGGCTTCGGGTAAATATCTTGTTGTGGAAAACAAAGGAGGTGATATCTATGTTGGAGGAACTAAAATATTAAAATCTGTAAAAGTTAGTAATGGCTGGATCCACGTTATCGATGATGTGCTGGTTCCTGCCGAATAATTAAATTTGATAAATAACTAAATTAAAGTAATGAAATTAAAATTATTGATTGTACTGGCATTCGTAATGGTAATGTCAAGTTGTGGAGGTGATAAAGCAAAAAAAGAAGTAGCTTCTGAACCTGCTAAATCTGAACCTGCTAAAAAAGAAGTAAAGAAAGAAGCTAAAGCTGAGCTTGAGATTATTGATCCTAAGATCGATAAAGGTGTTGGACCTATCAAGTCGGTAACCATTGATGAGAAGATCGATGAGAAACTTGCAGCTGAAGGTCAAAAAATCTTTAAAGCCAATTGTACAGCGTGCCATAAGATCAGTAAGAGGTTCGTTGGGCCGGCATTAAAAGGAGTAACCAAAAAACAAACTCCCGAATGGATCATGAATATGATTCTGAATCCGGAAGTTATGGTAGCCCAAAACGGAAAGGCAAAAGAACTTTTAAGAGAATATAATGCGCCTATGGCCAATCAAAATCTGACAAAAGAACAAGCCAGAGCTGTGTATGAATATTTCAGAACCAAGAACTAACATTTTAAACTAAACTAAATTCACTATAATTATGAAAACAATTTTTAGATCGTTGCTCTTTATATTGGTAGCGGCTGTTTCCTTAAACAGTTGTGCTCCGACGGGGAGTAATAAAGAAACAAAAGGTACCGCAAAAGGTGCCATCGCCGGAAATGCTGCAGAAAAAGTATATGTAGCACCGGGAGAACACGATTCTCATTACGCCTTTTTATCAGGAGGTTTTAGCGGGCAGCTTGCTGTTTACGGCCTGCCTTCAGGTAGATTATTCAGGGTAATTCCCGTTTTTTCTCAGGATCCGGAAAAAGGCTACGGTTACAACGAAGAAACCAAGCCGATGCTGATGACCTCTCACGGATTTATTCCCTGGGGAGATTCACACCACCCTGATATCTCACAAACTAGTGGTAGTGTTGACGGACGTTGGGTATTTATCAATGAAAACAATACACCACGTATTGCACGTATCAGTTTAGAGACTTTTGAAACAGAAGAGATTATAGAAATTCCTAACTCAGCAGGAAATCACAGTTCTTCTTTTGTAACTGAGAATACCGAATATGTAGTGGCAGGTACCCGTTTCGGTGTTCCTATTCCACAGCGTGATATCTCAATTAAAGATTATAAAGGAAATTTTAAAGCTTCTTTAACGTTCTTAAAGGTAGATCCGGAAACCGGTCATATGAATATCGCATTTCAGGTCAGAATGCCAGGATTTGATTATGATCTGTCGCACCCGGGTCGTGGAAAATCTCACGGATGGTTTTTCTTCTCTACCTATAATACTGAAGAAGCACATAGCTTGCTGGAAGTAAATGCCTCTCAAAATGACAAAGACTTTATCGCTGCGATCAACTGGAAAAAAATCGAGGAATACGTTAAAAATGGCGGAGGTAAAAAAGAACCTGCTAAATATGCACATAACTTATGGAATGATGATGAGCACAGTGCTACCAGTACAATGGAAAAAGAAGTATTGGTGGTGGAGCCTAAAGATGTTCCCGGTGCTATTTTCTTCCTGCCAACAGCAAAATCACCTCACGGTTGTGATGTAGATCCTTCCGGTGAGTATATTATTGGTAATGGAAAACTGGCAGCAGCCATGACCGTTCACTCATTTACCAAAATGCAAAAAGCTATTGCTGATAAAGCATTTGATGGTGAAAAATATGGAATTCCTGTTATCAAGTTTGACGCTGTAAATTACGGTGTACTTGATCAGCCAGGTTTAGGCCCGTTACACACAGAATTTGATACCAGAGGAAATGCTTATACCACTTTCTTTATTTCATCAGAAGTTGTAAAATGGAATATCAAAGATCTTAAAGTAATCGACAGACATCCTGTTTATTATTCAGTAGGTCACCTGATGATTCCCGGAGGTAACTCTCAGCATCCGGATGATAAATATCTTGTGGCTATGAATAAAATCACCAAAGACCGTTATTTGCCTACCGGTCCGGAAGTATGTCAGTCAGCTCAGTTGTTTGATATCTCAGGTGAGAAAATGGAATTGTTATTAGACTTCCCAACCATTGGTGAGCCTCACTACGCTGCGGGTATTGCTGCGGATAAGGTAGCGCCAAAATCAAGAAAAATTTACAAACTTGAGGAAAACAAACACCCTTATGCTGTTAAGAATGAGGCAGAAAGCAAAGTTGTAAGAAAAGGAAATGAAGTACATATCTATATGACTATGATCCGTTCACACTTCTCACCTGATAATATAGAAGGTGTAAGAGTTGGAGATAAGGTATTCTTCCATGTAACTAACCTGGAGCAGGATTACGATGTGCCTCACGGTATTGCAATGATCGGAGCCAACACTTCTGAAATGCTGATCATGCCTGGTAGAACCTCTACCATCATATGGGAGCCAAAAGAAGTTGGGGTTTGGCCTTTCTATTGTACAGATTTCTGTTCTGCTTTACACCAGGAAATGCAGGGTTATATAAGAGTATCTCCCAGAGGAGCCAAGACTCCATTAACCTATACCCTTGACGGAGATGTTCCCGGAACAGATGAATAATATTGTTTTAGAATTTTAATTATTCTATTTTTAACGGACAGAAAGAAGGGGTTCTGTCCGTTTTTTGTTTTAAAAAAGGTATTTGACGCGTCTTATGTGTGTTTGGTTACATTTCAGAACAAATGGATTATGGTATCTTTGTTTAAAACAGAATTAACTCAATTTAAATTATATAAAATCATGAAAATTTCTAAAATATTGATGGTGGTTGGTTCCTTACTTCTGTTAGGATTATTCGTATTTCCTTTATGGAAAATTACCTTACTGGCACCACAATACCCTGAACCCTTAGGTTTAAATATTCATATTACACACCTTTCAGATGGTGTTCAGTTTAACGATGTTAAAAATATAGATCTGCTTAACCACTATATTGGTATGGCTCATTTGCCTACTGAAGAAAATATCAAGACAGGTAAAGCCGAACCTTTTGTAGAATTTAAAATATTTCCTATTGTTGTAGGTATCATGGTGGTTCTTGGAGTTGTTTTTGGCTTTATGGGAAAACCCAATCTCTATCTCACCTGGTTAATTATTATGATCTTATTAGGCATTGCAGGTCTTTACGATTTTTACAACTGGTTGTATATTTATGGTCATAACCTCGATCCGAATGCCATTTTAAAGATTACCGATCCTGTAACCGGAAAACCAATGGGTTATCAACCTCCCTTCTTTGGCTATAAAAAGATCCTGAATTTTGAAGTGTATTCCTATCCTGATATAGGGGCTTATGCCATTGCAGCAGGAATGGTTCTTGCTTTCTTTGCATGGATCACAGGCAAAAAAGAAGTAAAACGATAAGTCAGAATTATTATAAACATTGAGTCGTTTGGGTATAGTTTATTTTAAATTTATACCCAAATTACTTTATATTTGTTTTCTGCTAAAAAACTAAAAAATGAAAAAGCTATTTTTATATTTTATACTGTCAGGTTTATTTCTGTTTACAGGTTGTAAGGTTGAACCTGAGCCTATTAATTATGGTAAAGACCAGTGTCATTTTTGTAAGATGAACATTGTTGACAAACAGCATGCCGCCCAAATGGTTACTAAAAAAGGCAAGCAGTATAAATATGATGCCATTGAATGTATGATCAACGAGTTGAAGAAGAACGGTAACATTGACGATATTGCTATTTTCCGTGTTAGTGATTATGGATTAGGCGAGATGATCGATGCACAGTCAGCCACTTATCTGATAAGTGAAAAGATTAAAAGCCCGATGGGAGCCAACCTTTCTGCATTTAAATCCAGAGAAAGAGCCGAGAAATTCCAGAAAAAAGAGGGAGGAGATCTTTATACCTGGGATGAAATTCTGGTTAAAATAGGTAAATAGGAATGAGATCTTTTTTACTTCTTTTCTTACTTCTTCAATTTACTTTGCAAGCAAAAACCATTGAAGTTTGTGCTTCCTGTAAGGTCAATACCATAAAAGAGGCTGTAGATATTGCTGTAGATGGTGATACCATTCTGATCAGGAAGGGTGTTTACAAAGAGCATAAGATCAATATCAACAGGGCTATTCATATCATCGGCGAAGGCCGTCCGGTTATTGATGGTGAAGGTAAAACTGAAAGTATTTTTGCCATTAAGGCTGATGGTTTTAGCATTTCGGGTTTAAAACTCATCAATGTCGGAATGAGTTATACCAAAGAAATCGCCGGTTTCTTTGTTTCACACAGCACTAATTTTTTTATAAAAGACAATCTTCTCGATCAGGTTTTTTACGGATTTATCTTACAAAGGGTAAAATACGGGGTCATACAAAATAATATGATCACCGGAAAAGCAGTCAATGAAACCAGTGCTGGTAACGGAATTCATCTGTGGAAATGTAACAATGTCAGGATAGAACAGAACAGCATTACCGGAATGCGGGATGGTATTTACTTCGAGTTTGTGAGTAAAAGTCATATCTCTGACAATAAAAGTTTTAAGAATATTCGTTACGGATTGCATTTTATGTTCTCAAATAATGATGAATACCATCACAATGAGTTCAGAAATAACGGGGCCGGGGTAGCAGTAATGTATTCAAAATTTATTAAGATGCATCACAATACTTTTCATTTTAACTGGGGATCAGCTTCTTACGGTTTACTTTTAAAGGAGATTAATGATGCGGAGATTGAGAATAATATCTTTGAACAGAATACGATTGGGATTAATATTGACGGTTGTAACCGAATTAATTACAGGAACAATCATTTTATAAGGAATGGCTGGGCATTGCGTTTTACCGGAGGCTGTTATGCAAATATCTTTGAGTTTAATAATTTTATGAACAATGCTTTAGATCTTTCTTACAACAGCAGGTTAAATGATAATAAGTTTGAAGGTAATTACTGGAGTGAGTATTCAGGCTATGATCTTGATAAGAATGGTATTGGTGATGTGCCTTTTCGCCCTGTAAAGCTATTTTCCTATGTGGTAAACAAAACCCCTGAGGCAATTGTGTTGCTGAGGAGCCTGTTTGTGGATATAATAAATTTTTCCGAAAAGGTCTCTCCGGTATTTACACCGGATAATCTAGTGGATCCCAAGCCTTTAATGAAAGAGATTAAAATGTGATTTTTTTAAAATTTAAGAATTGATATAGATCAGCAATGATAGAAATAAAGAACCTACATAAAAAATTTGGTAAACTTACCGTTCTCGACGGTCTCGATCTCGAGATCAAAACAGGAGGTATCTTTGCCATATTGGGTCCTAACGGATCAGGTAAAACAACACTTATCAAAAGTATTCTCGGAATGGTAATTCCCAATAAGGGAGATATCCTTTTTCAGGGGAAAAGTGTCCTGCAGGAGTGGGAATACAGAGATCATCTGAATTATTTACCTCAGATCGCTAATTTTCCGGCAAACCTTAGCGTAACTGAATTGATTCAGATGGTAAAAGATCTCCGACCTAAAGAACCGAATGAAGAAGACTTGATCAGGTCATTTGATCTGGAGCCTTTTTTAGACAAAAAGCTCGGTAACCTTTCAGGAGGAACCAAACAAAAAGTAAATCTGGTACTAACCTTTATGTTTGATAGTGAGCTGATCATTTTAGATGAGCCTACTACCGGACTGGATCCTATAAGTCTGATCCGGTTGAAGAAGATTATCAATGATGAAAAGGCGAAAGGGAAAACCATTCTTATCACAACGCATATCATGAGCTTTGTGGAAGAAATAGCCGATAAGATCGTGTTCTTACTTGATGGTAATATCTATTTTAAAGGAAGTGTTAAAGAACTGAAGGAAAAAACAAATCAGCAGGATCTGGAACATGCTATTGCTAAAATAATCTCTGGAAATCATGTTTAAAATATTAAAATACAGTTTTTTTGATCTGATGCGCAGCCGCTGGAGTTATGTGTATTTTGCCTTTTATCTGGTACTCGGTTTTGTGTTGTTGTTTTTAAATAATGACGTGGATAAAGCGATCATTACTTTACTGAATATAATTATTGTACTCACGCCGCTTATCGGAACTATTTTTGGGGTGATGTACTATTACAATTCTAAGGAATTTACCGAGTTGTTACTGGCACAACCCATTAAACGAAGCAAGATCTTTATGGGGCAGTACCTCGGAATTTCCATATCCCTTACTTTGAGTATGATCTTAGGGCTTGGAATACCTTTTGTGGCCTACGGTTTGTTCAGGTCGGCCGCTATTTTTAATTTTAGTTTATTGTTACTTGTGGGGGCTTTTCTTAATTTTATTTTTGTGGCTCTGGCATTTAATATTGCTTTGTCCAATGAGAACAAGATCAAAGGCTTTGGATTTGCTATTTTGATGTGGCTTTTTCTGGCAGTGATTTACGACGGGGTTTTTCTGATCTCCCTGGTATTTCTGAATGAATATCCTCTCGATAAATTTTCACTGATTGCCACGATGTTCAACCCTATTGATCTTTCCAGAATCCTGATTCTTTTAAAACTGGATATCTCTGCTTTGCTGGGATATACCGGGGCAGTATTTAAAAACTTTTTCGGAACGAATATGGGTCTGCTCACCTCTTTGGGGATCCTAATGCTTTGGGTAATTATACCGGTATGGAGGATCAACAGAAAACTGCGAAAAAAAGATTTTTAGTTCTGCAATTCTCTTGAATTTGCACTTCCTATACCAATTACCTGAGTGTAACGGTCGCCAAATTGTTTTAAATATACAATCACGGTATATTCATTCTCTGTCTGGTAAAAGGAACCTTCTATCTGGTGGTTATCAACTTCACCTGAAGAGTCTGAAGTAACATAGGTATAATTATAAAATCCCTGTTTAAAAGGAATTGCGGCTTCGTACAAACGGGTGTTTTCGTTAAAGATCATCTTATTTTCATCGGTAAGTTTCCAGTCGTTATAAGCCCCGTAAACATAAATATTTTTATCGATTATGGTTTGTTTGGTGTCTAATTTAAAATGCACCATACTGTAATCCCCTTCAATGCTGATGTTATCGGTATCGATGGTTCTTAGAACAAAATAACCATTGATATCCGGATAAAAACTATAAGCCTTATTGTATCTCTCTTCATCAATGTACAAATAGGTATTAAAGATCTCATCCAGGCGGGTCTTGGCAATATTATTGGTCGCATTTCTGATCTCTTTACTGTCAAAATACAAAAATTCATTACCGGCCCAGAAAGATATATCACTTACATAATTGTACAAGAGTTTTCCGTTGGTAATATATTTAGGCGGAATATCGGTTCTTACAGTATTCCAGTCCATATTTTGATAAACAGCCACTTTGATATCCTGCATAGGATCCCTTAAATTGAGGTTGTTGGTAAAAACAACGAACTCAATATCCTGTTTTTGATCGATATAGGAAATATCGCGGCTGCGGTGAACACTAACTTCCACATTGGTTCTGCTTTGATAGATGATCACTCTTCGGGTAAACAAAACACTGTTGTCCTCATCAAGAACTGAAATGATATAATTTCCGGTTTTTTTAATTTTCATATTCTTATTCGGAATGGTAATACGGTAATGGGTATAATTCTGGAAGGTGTTGAAAGAATCTTCATAATCTCTTATTCTGTCAGTTTGAAAACCACTCAGATATTCAGAAACAGATAAGCCGGAACTCTCCCAATTGTAATTGCAATGCTCTATTTTATAGGAATAGTATTTTTGATCGCCGTTAAGATCATCAAACGAAAGTGAAAAAGAATCTCCTAAGCGGATAAGCGGAACATATTTATTCACCTTGTGCGGATTCAAAACCACCGATTTGATATATAGAGGTGGAATGACTTCTTCAATTTGCTGTCCCTGTGCAAAAACCGGAAGAAGGAACAGGAAAAATAAAAAAATGCAGGATTTAATAATATACATCTTTATAGGATTTCAGATTCAAATATTGTTAAAAAAAAGATTCATATTCACTAAATTATCAATTTTTTTTTAAAAAGAGAAAAAAAAAGCAGTATTAAATTAAAATCTTAAAAAAACCCTAATATTTTTAATGAGAAATACTTTTAATTATTAAATTTGCTCAACTTTTGTTATAAAAGACTTTCTTTTTTTAGTTAATAACAAAGGGAGATGCAAATTAAATATTTATACTATGTCAAAAGACATTAAGATTAGAAAAGGTTTGTCGATAAACCTGAAAGGGAAGGCAAAGCATGAATTATCTTCAGTATCTCGTTCAAAAATATACGCAATCAATCCTCCTGATTTTTATGGTGTCATCCCAAAAATGGTAGTTAAAGCCGGTGAAAAGGTCAAAGCCGGGGATGTTGTGTTCTTTGATAAAAAAGATGAACAGATAAAGTTTACTTCACCGGTGAGTGGTGAGATCAGAGAGATTATTCGCGGAGCGAGAAGAAGAATTTTATCTATCAAGATCATAGCCGATACCAAGGATCAATTTAAAGATCTGGGAGCCAAGAATCCTTCAAAGATGGATGCTATTCAGGTAAAGGAATTTTTGTTGCAAACTGGTTGCTGGGCCTATATCAAACAAAGGCCTTATGATATCATGGCAAATCCTGCCGATACGCCCAAGGCTATATTTATTTCAGCGTATGCAACAGCACCGCTGGCAGCTGAACCCGGTTTTGCTCTTCAGGGTAAGGAAAAGGAATTTCAGGCAGGAATAGATGCTATTTCTAAATTAACAGCAGGAAAAGTTCATCTGGGTGTGGGAAGTAATGATTCTTCCTTTTTAAACAATATAAAAGGTGTAGAGATCCATAAAGTTTCAGGAAAGCATCCTGCAGGTAATGTAGGGGTACAGATCTCTAAAATAGATCCAATCAATGCAGGAGAAAGAGTATGGGTTTTAAAACCTGTAGATGTGGCCATTATCGGTCAGACTCTTTTAACCGGAAAATACAGTCCGTCTAAAGTGATCGCTTTGGCAGGCTCTCAGGTAAAAGATCCTAAATATTATGAAATTATTCAAGGAGCACAGATAAAAGATATCGTTGACGGAAAATTAAAAGAGGGTAAAAGCAGGATCATCAGCGGAGACCCTTTAACAGGGATGAAAGTTACTCCCAATGATTCGATAGGTTTTTACGATACTGAAATTACCGTTCTGCCGGAAGGAGATAAATATCGTTTCTTTGGCTGGATGCCTTTCTTCGGGAATGATAAATTCAGTATGTCGCGTACATTCTTCTCCTTTTTAACACCAAATAAAGAGTACGATCTCGATACCAATATGAACGGTGAAGAGCGTGCCATGGTGGTTACAGGAGAAATGGAAAAAGTAATGCCGATAGATATTTATCCGATGCAACTGATTAAAGCCGTGTTAGCAGGAGATATTGAAAAGATGGAAAATTTAGGAATCTACGAAGTAGCACCTGAAGATTTTGCACTGATCGATTTTGTAAGCTCTTCAAAGTTGGAGGCTCAGGATATAATACGTCAAGGTATAGATTTAATGATTAAAGAAGTAGGTTAAAATGAATTTTTTAAGAAAAAAATTAGATAAAGTAAAACCTCTTTTTGAAAAAGGAGGTAAGTACGAAAAATTTGGTCCTGCCTATTTTGGAATTGACACATTTTTGTTTGTGCCCAATCATACAACCAAAAGAGGTGCTCATATCCGTGATGGAATCGACTTGAAGAGAGTCATGATGGTGGTGGTAATTGCTTTACTGCCAGCCTTGTTTTTCGGGATGTGGAATATAGGTTTTCAGGCAATGGGAGAAGGCCATAGCTTCTGGGAATATTTTAGCTTCGGAGCCTTAAAAGTTATTCCAATGATCGTGGTTTCTTATGTTGTTGGTCTGGGTATAGAATTTGCCTATGCCATTATGAGAGGTCATGAAGTAAACGAAGGTTATCTGGTAACAGGTTTGCTGATACCGATGATCATGCCCGTAGAGCTTCCTTTGTGGATGCTTGCAGTAGCCGTTGCGTTTGCCGTAATTATTGGTAAAGAAGCTTTTGGAGGTACCGGTATGAATATTCTTAATCCTGCACTGGTGGCCCGTGCTTTTGCTTTATTCTCTTATGCACCACATATGTCGGGTAATACCGTTTGGGTAGCTAACGGTGGAGCTGATGCAGCTTCCGGAGAGACGATCTTAGGGGTTTTAGGAACCAATCATATGCCTACAACCAGTGTTTACGATATGTTTATGGGTTATATACCCGGATCTATTGGTGAAACTTCGGTATTGATGATCCTCATAGGAGCAGCAATCCTGTTATTTACCGGAATTGCCAGCTGGAGAGTTATGTTATCGATCGTTCTTGGAGCTTCTTTAACAGGTCTGTTCTTCAATGCTATTGGAAGTGATACAAATGCCCTTTTTAATTTCCCGTGGTGGAAACACTTACTGGTAGGTGGTTTTGCATTTGGTACGGTATTTATGGCTACCGATCCGGTAACGGCAGCACAAACAACCAAAGGAAAATGGATCTATGGATTCCTTATAGGATTCCTTGCCATCATGATACGTGTAATCAACCCAACACTTCCCGAAGGAATGATGATGGCTATCTTGTTGATGAACGTATTTGCTCCAACCATAGATCATTACGTGATTGAAAGCAATATTAAGAAACGAAAGAAACGTTTACAAAAAGTAAAAGCCTAATTATTATGGATAGGAACAGTAATGCATATACATTTATTTTTGCCATAGTTACGGTAGTGATTATTGCAGCGGGGCTTGCCTTTACGGCTACAACGCTAAAACCTCTGCAGGCAGAAAATGTAAGAAAAGAAAAAATGCAGAACATCATTTCTACTATTGGTGTGGATGCAAATCGTGATGAATCAGCAGAACTCTTTAAAAAATATATAAAGAAGCAACTGGTTTTAAAGGCCGACGGCACTATTGATGATGCCGTAGATGCTTTTACACTTGATCTGAAAAAGGAGTTACACAAACCATACGCTCAGCAACGTTTTCCGATATATTTAGCCGAAAAGGATGGGAAGAAATATTATATTATTCCCTTGTTTGGTTCCGGATTATGGGATGATATCTGGGGCTATATTGCCTTGGATAGTGATAAAAACACGATCGTTGGAGCTTCTTTTGATCATAAAGGAGAAACTCCGGGTCTGGGAGCTGAAATCAATCAATCCTGGTTTGAAGATGAGTTTAAAGGAAAAAAGATTTTTGATGATAATGGAGATTTTGTTTCTGTTAAAGCAGTAAAAGGAGGGGCAAAACCTGATGATGTTCACGGAGTGGATGCCATCTCAGGGGGCACCCTAACTTGTAACGGGCTTACCCATATGCTTGAAGAAAGATTAAAGAATTATGTACCTTATTTAAAAAAGAATTAATTATGGCTGAAGAAAAAGAAGGTTTATTCTCAAAAAAGAATATATCATTACTTACAGATCCGTTAAATGATGACAACCCGATTACGGTACAGGTGCTGGGTATCTGTTCTGCACTTGCAATTACGGTACAGTTAAAACCCGCAATTGTAATGGCATTGGCCGTAATGTTTGTACTTATATTTAGTAATGTGATTATATCGCTGTTAAGAAATCTGATTCCGAGCAGGATCAGAATCATCGTTCAGTTGCTTATCGTTGCAGCACTGGTAATTATTGTAGACCAGATTTTAAAAGCCTATGCCTATGATGTAAGTAAGGAATTATCAGTTTTTGTTGGATTGATAATTACCAACTGTATTATTATGGGAAGGCTCGAAGCCTTTGCTTTGGGTAATGGTCCGTGGAAAGCATTTTTAGATGCTGTTGGAAATGCATCAGGATATGCTATAATTTTAGTGATTATTGCATTTTTCAGAGAACTGCTCGGATCAGGAAAATTATTTGGATATGAAGTATTAGGGCATAAAGGAAGAACACTGGCAGAATCTACCGGACTATATCATTACGGATATGAGAACAATGGATTTATGCTGCTTGCCCCTATGGCACTTATTACAGTAGGAGTCATTATCTGGGTGCAGAGATCAAGAAACACAAAACTGATTGAACAATAGATTAAAAAAGAATAGTTCTCGTTTAAGAGAAAAAAATAAAATATTATGGAACATTTAGGAAGTTTGTTTATAAAGAGCATTTTTATAGATAATATGATTTTTGCATATTTTCTCGGAATGTGTTCTTATCTGGCAGTATCTAAAACGGTAAAAACTGCAGTCGGACTTGGTGCAGCGGTTATCTTTGTACTCACTATTACCGTACCGGTCAACTATTTGTTAGACACTTATATTTTACGTGAAGGTGCCTTGACCTGGTTAGGTCCGGAATACGCTGATATTGACCTGAGTTTCTTAAGCTTTATCCTGTTTATTGCAGTAATTGCCTCTATGGTTCAGCTGGTTGAAATGATCGTTGAGAAATTTGCGCCTTCTCTTTACAGTGCATTGGGAATATTTTTACCACTGATCGCTGTAAACTGTGCCATCTTAGGAGGGTCATTGTTCATGCAGCAAAAGAACTTCTCTACCATTACAGAATCGGCAGTTTACGGTCTTGGTTCCGGGATCGGATGGTTCCTGGCCATAGTAGCTATTGCTTCCATCAGAGAAAAAATAACCTACTCCAATGTTCCCGGGCCTTTAAAAGGTCTTGGAATAACCTTTATTATTACGGGTTTGATGGCCATTGCATTTATGAGCTTTTCCGGAATAAAATTATAAAAACTAGAAATTTACACGAATAATGAATCCAATAGTAGCAAGTATAGTATTCTCGTTAATTCTGATCTTAATTCTGGTAACCATTTTGTTGGTGGCCAAAGCAAAACTTGTTCCGTCCGGAAAGGTGAAGATCAAGATCAACAAAGAAAAAGAGATCGAAGTTAATACCGGAAACTCGCTTCTGACCACTTTGGGAGATCAGAAGATATTTTTACCCTCGGCCTGTGGTGGAGGAGGAACTTGTTTACAGTGTACCTGTAAGGTTTTAAGCGGAGGCGGTGAACCTTTACCAACAGAAGTTCCAAATTTTACCCGTAAAGAACTGGCAGAGGGTTACAGACTTGCCTGTCAGGTAAAGGTAAGAGAGGATATGGAAATAGAGATTCCTGAAGAGGTTTTCGGAATTAAGAAATTTGAAGCCACAGTGGTTTCCAATTACAATGTAGCTTCGTTTATTAAAGAGTTTGTTGTGGAGTTGCCAGAAGATATGGATTATAAACCTGGAGGTTATATTCAGATAGAAATACCCGGTGTTGAGGTTAAATATAAAGATATCGATATCACAGCACATCCGGTTGAACATCCGGGAGAACCTGAAAAATTTAAGCTGGAATGGGATAAATTTAACCTGTGGCCGCTGGTAATGAAGAATAATGAAACAGTAGAAAGAGCCTATTCAATGGCATCTTATCCTGCAGAAGGAAGAAATATAATGCTGAATGTTCGTATTGCCACACCCCCATGGGACAGAGCTAAAAATAGCTGGATGAATGTGAATCCGGGAGTGGCTTCTTCATATATCTTTAGCAGAAAACCGGGAGATAAAGTAATTGTTTCCGGACCTTACGGAGAATTCTTTATCAATGATAGTGATGCTGAAATGCTTTATGTAGGAGGTGGAGCAGGTATGGCACCGATGAGATCTCACCTTTATCACTTGTTTAAAACCCTTAAAACCGACAGAAAAGTTACTTACTGGTACGGAGGAAGATCTAAACGTGAATTGTTCTATGTAGAACATTTCAGGGAGTTGGAAAGAGAATTTCCTAATTTCAGATTCTTTATTGTACTTTCAGAACCTTTGGAAGAAGACAACTGGAAAGTGAAAAAAGATATTGATGATGAAGAAGGTGACGGATTCTTAGGATTTGTTCATCAGGCAGTGATTGACCATTATTTATCTAAACATGAAAATCCGGAAGATATTGAACTGTATTTCTGCGGTCCGCCAATGATGAATAAGGCCGTTGAAAAAATGGGTCACGACTTCGGATTGCCGGATGAAAATATCCGCTTTGATGATTTCGGAGGATAAGGCCAATGTTAAATATTTAAAAGAAACCGCAATTTTGCGGTTTTTTTTGTATCTTAAACTCTTCAAAACTGATAATAGAGCCCCCTCTTTAATAATAACAACTTTTTTGTATGTCTCTATGGATGATTTTATTGGTTTTTGTCATTCTGATACTGTTGA
>QNYL01000107.1 GCA_003973375.1 Flavobacteriia bacterium | reverse complement strand
AAAGCTGATTACACTCTTTTCGTCAATACAATTGCCGTCAATCCTGATACGCTCTCTGAAATCCTTTAAATGAGGAGAAGTATAAAGTCCGGTTTTTAAACCCGATTCCTGTAAAACAGAAGCGATCATATGACTTGTAGAGCCTTTTCCGTTGGTACCTGCCACATGAACAGAAGGAAATTTTAATTCGGGATGCCCCAAATGATCACACAAGGCAATAATATTGGTAAGATCCTTTTTAAAAGCCGTTTTACCCTGCCGCTGGTACATGGGCAATTGTGCAAACATCCAGTTTATTGTACTTTGATAATCCATAAAAATGTATGAAAATTATTCCGATAAGGAGAAATTATAAATAATAAGACCTACCTGTTTTACCGGGGCATTGCTATCGGCACTAAATTTAGTTTTTAATGCTGCTTTTTTGGCACTTTCCAGCAAACAAGGCGCTGAGTTTGTGGTACCTTTTGCACCCGGTTTGGCCGAAATAACTCTTCCGTTCTTATCAACTAAGATCACTACATAAACATTTCCTTCTTCATTACAATTGTAATCGGGTTTTGGCTTTGCCAGAGCTTTTCTGTTACCCAAACGATAATTTCCTCCACTGCCGTTTCCTCCTATTCCGTAATATCCTTTTGCATTCGGATCTCCGGTAACCTTACCTTTATCTCCGGGTTTGTTATCATCACCTTCTCCTCCGGTTGCATTTCCTTTGGTATTTATGCCGCCCATCAAAGCATCCAGTTGTTTACGTTTTGCCTCCTGCTCTTTTCTCTTTTTTTCTTCAGCAGCCTTCTTCTCTCTTTCAATTCGTTCTTTCTTAAGGCGCTCTTTCTCTTTTCTAGCTTTTTCTTTTGCTTCAGCTTTTTTCTTAATATCTTCCTGCTTTTTAATAGCCAAAGCTTCTTCTGTTTCCTGAGTAAGCACTTCTTCTGCAACAGCTTCTTCCTTAACTTCTTCCGGTTTAGTTTCTGCCGGAATTTCCTCGGGAATTTCCTGCTCTTCTGCAACTTCTTCATTTTGCTGAACAGGTTTTAGAGCTTCTTTAGGCTGAACATTTCCCCTGCCAAAATCAGTAGTTCCAAAATTTACACTGATACCGTATTCCAGCGGAGGATCAAAATAACGAAGCCCGAAATTAAAAACAATAAAGATTATTATCGCTACAATAATTGCAGTGATAACAGATGACTTTTGTTTGTGTTTTGTATCGAGAATTGCCATTGTTTGAGACTTTATTTGGGTCTAACGGCTAAAATAACTTTGATCTTGTTTCTGTTGGCAATATCAAGTACCTTAACAGCTTTTTCTATAGGAACGCCTTCTTCTGCCCTGAGCACAACTGAAGGATTATCCATACCGGAAACTTTTTCAAGCAAGAACTTTTCCAGCTCGGACTCACCAACCTTTTTCTTATCAATATAAAATTTCTGATTCTTTGTAATACTTACCGAAATGGTTTTTTTATTCTCTGTTTTTCCCTGAGCTTTAGGTAAAATGATATCCAAAGCATTTACAGTTACCAGCGTAGAGGTCAACATAAAGAAAATAAGCAACAAAAATACAATATCTGTCATTGACGACATATTAAAAGTGGGATCAATCTTATTTCTGCTGTTTAAATCCATTCTTTATAATTGATTACTTTAGACATTTTGACTTTCGACTTTCGACTTTCGACTTTTGACTTTCGACAAACAGGTTCGACTCACACAGGCTCATTGAGAAGATCAAGGAATTCAACTGATTTGGCCTCCATCTGATAAACGAGTTTATTGGTCCTTACCACAAGGTGGTTATAAGCGATGTACGAAATAATACCAACAATAAGTCCCGCAACTGTTGTTGTCATAGCGGTATACAATCCGTCACTCAAAAGCTTGATATCAATTTGTCCTCCCGAATTTGCTATTTCATGGATGGCAACAATCATACCAATTACTGTACCTAAAAATCCGATCATAGGGGCTGCACCTGCAATAGTTGCTAAAACACTTACGTTCTTTTCAAGTTTGTAGATTTCTAATTTACCAGTATTCTCAATGGCTTTATTAATATCGTCAAGAGGTTTGCCAATACGTGAGATTCCTTTTTCTATCATTCTTGCCACGGGTTTATCATTACTGGCACTAAGTATTTTTGCTGCTTCAATATTTCCGTTGAGGATATTGTCCTTGATCTGATTCATAAAATTCTTATCGATCTTAGAAGCAGCCTTGATAGCAAAAAAACGTTCAAAATAAATATAAAGGGCAATAATAAGCAATAAAAAAAGAAGAGCAATGATGATTTGTCCTCCGAGTCCCCCGTCTTTTACAAGATTAAATATTGATAGTGTTTTTTCTTCAGATATTGTTTCATCTACAATTTCCTGAGCTGCAGCTGCATTTTGCTGAATAAGTAACAACATATTGTTTCTTTAAAAAGGTTTAATAAATGAACGATTTTAAATGTTAAAAATTGTCCGTTTTTCAAGGTTTAATAAGCTATTTATGTTAAAGTTTTGTTATAAAAAATTCTTAAAACATCCTAAAAAACATAAAGGCAACGGCTCCTACAAGATAACCGATCACAGCAAGGGGTGTGATCTTTTTTAAATACCAGAAAAAGTTGATCCTTTCCATACCCATAGCAACTACTCCCGCAGCTGAACCAATGATAAGCATACTACCACCCGTACCGGCTGCATAAGCCACAAAATGCCATAATTCATGATCCAAAGGCTCAGAGAACATACCAATACTGGCTGCTACCAGCGGTACATTATCTATTATGGCAGAAGTTACTCCAAGAATCAGAATTACAAGGTCAGAAACAGGAACTCCTTGCCCTGTTTCAACCATCTCTGTTCCCAGCATCGGCACACTCTCACTCAGAAATCCTGCAAAATGAAATAAGGCTCCAATAGATTCCATGGCGGCTACAGCCATTAAAATACCCAAAAAGAATAATATACTCGGCATCTCAATTTTGGATAAGGACCTGTGTACAGGGCTGTAATGTTCTTCTTTTTTGGATTCCTGACTGATTTCAGTTATAGATATTTTGGAAGCACTATAGATCTCAGCAAAAATGGCTACTACTGACAGGGAAAGCATCATGCCTATATAAGGAGGTAAATGTGTAACCGTTTTAAAAACAGGAACAAACATAATAGAACTTAACCCAAGATAGAACATGATCTTACCGTGTTCTGTAACTCCTTCTTCAACTTCATCTTCATCAAAAGATATATTCCCTTTAAAGGCTTTCATTCTTGAAGCAATTAATACAGGTATCACAATTGATAATAATGATGGAATAAAGAGATGTTCTATCAACCTTGGCGTTGTAACTTTTTTAGCGATCCACAACATTGTGGTGGTAACATCACCTATTGGCGACCAGGCTCCACCTGAATTCGCTGCAATAATGATCAAACCTGCAAACCAGATTCTGTCTTCACGGGATTTCATGATCTTCCTTAAAATAGTGATCAGTACTATAGTTGCTGTTAAATTATCAATAATTGCTGAAAGAAAGAAGGCTAAAAGAGAAAATACCCATAATAAACGTACTTTACTTTTTGTCTTTATAAAAGATTTGATCGTGGCAAAACCATTAAAATAATCAATAATCTCTACAATGGTCATGGCTCCGATCAGGAATATAAGAATCTCGGCCGTTTTCCCCATATGATGCAACAAAATCTCTTCTACTTCAACGGGAATAAGTTTATGCAGGGCAGCATCTACTTCAAAAACATGAAGATCTCCCAACGAAATGATCGCCCAGCTCACTGCCATCATGGCTAGTGCAGGAATTAATTTATCAATTTTTAAATTGTGTTCTAAAGTAATTGCCAAATAACCTAAAACAAAAATAAGTATTACAAGTGACTCCATTTTAAAAAATTTTTGCTAAATATAAGAATTAATACATTTTAATCTAAAAAATATCAAACTAAATAATCACAATAATTCTTTCAATGCAATTTCCAAAGCTGTTTTTGATAACT
The DNA here is from genome assembly GCA_003973375.1 of Flavobacteriia bacterium. Lineage (GTDB taxonomy): Bacteria > Bacteroidota > Bacteroidia > Flavobacteriales > Flavobacteriaceae > Namhaeicola. The sequence continues at coordinate 12,523 of QNYL01000107.1, read as the reverse complement.
CTGTTTTTTCCGGATGGCTCTTATAAACACGCTCCAAAGCGTCTTCAATGGTCTTTGAAGTATCTTCAAAAATATCTTTATCCAGCATAGGTAAATGCACTTTTTTCTCCATTAGATAAGCAAACACCCTGGCAATTCCGCAATTTGATATAAAATCAGGTATCAGGCTTACACGCTGATCTGTATATTCCATTATGGGTCCGAAGAAAATTTCTTTATCTGCAAAAGGAACATTAGCCCCCGGTGAAATAACTTCCAGTCCGGTTTCAATCATTGTTTTGATCTGATCATGAGTAACCAAACGTGATGCTGCTGCCGGAATAAAGATCTCAGTTGGTAACGACCAGATTTTTTCATTCATTTCCTCAAAGGGGATCATTTTACTCTCATGCAATACATTGCCATCTTTATGCAAAAAGAATTCTGTGATCTCTTCCATAGAATAACCATCCGGGTTCATCAATCCACCAACCTTGTCAATAATTCCAACTACTTTAGCTCCCAGCTGGGTTAAATAATAAGCCGCCGCAGATCCAACATTTCCAAATCCCTGAACAATAGCCCTTTTTCCTTTGATATCTCCCCCATAAATATTGTAATAGTGTTTAACCGCCTCGGCAACACCATATCCGGTTAACATATCAGCTACAGTATATTTTCTTTTCAAATCAGGAGAATATCTTTCATCTTCCAGAACTTTAACTACCCCATGCCTGAGCTGACCGATCCGGTTGATCTTTTCTGCCTCGGTAGGTTTAAAATGTCCGTTAAAAACACCTTCCTGAGGATGCCATACTCCGCATTCTTCCGTAAGCGGAATCACATCATGAATTTCATCAACATTCAGATCGCCACCGGTACCGTAATAATACTTTAATAATGGAGTTACCGCCTTATACCATCTTTTAAGCACATCACGCTTTCGCGGATCGTTAGGGTCAAAATTTATTCCCGATTTTGCTCCGCCAATGGCAGGGCCGGAAACCGTAAATTTAACCTCCATGGTCTTCGCCAGCGATAATACCTCGTTCATATCCAAACCTTTACGCATTCTTGTACCTCCTCCTGCAGCGCCTCCGCGAAGGGAGTTGATAACGGTCCAGCCTTCTGCTTCAGTTTCCTGATCACGCCAGTGAAAAACTATTTCCGGCGGTTTGCTCTCATATTTTTTAAGTAGATCTTTCATTGTGTATTGATTTGTGTAATTGTTATAAACTTTTATTGATTTTCAATTTTAAAACCAGATCCTAAACGCTGTACACCGTTCCGCTACTGTGATCTTTTCGTGCTCCGGTTACACTTTTCAGGCAATTCACTTCTTCCTGATCCTTTAAAACCCCGAGTAAGGCAAAAATTAAAGCCTCTTTATAATCGATAATCTGTTTTTCAGGAATGATCACTTCAACATCAGTAAAATGACTGATCCTGCTGATTAAATGTGTATTAAATGCCCCACCACCGGTAATCAGCACATTGTTCTTCTTTTCAATGCTTTTATTCAGATTCAATACGCTCGCTATCTGAAAGGCGGTATGCTCTGTAAAAGTATAAAGTATATCTTCTAAAGGCATAGAGTATTGTTCAATCATCGGCAAAACCACTTCCACCACAAATTCATATCCCAAAGATTTAGGTTTCTCATCCTTAAAGAAAGGCAGTTCATTTAGCTGGTTATACAAATGCTCATTCAGTTTCCCTTTAGAAGCCATCTGACCTCCGTCATCGTATTCCAGGCCTATTTTTCTGGTAAAGTGATTTAAAACAATATTTACAGGGGAAATATCAAAAGCAATTCTTTCTCCCTCCTTTTCAAAAGAAATATTGGAAAAACCGCCCAGGTTCAAACAAAAGTCATAATTGGCAAAGAGTAATTTATCCCCAATGGGAACCAAAGGGGCTCCCTGGCCGCCAAGAGCCAGATCCTGAGTTCTGAAATCGCAAATTACCTTAATTCCGGTTTCTGCAGAGATCACCGAACCATCACCAATCTGAAGCGTGTAATGTTGTTCCGGATTATGAAAAATCGTATGCCCGTGAGAGGCAATAAAGTCGATCTGTTTTAAGGCATTTTTGTTAATAAATCTATTGATGATTTCCGACAGAAATTTGCCGTAATCCACATGGGTTTTTACAAGATCTTCTCCGGAAAAACCAAAAGCAGCCTGCAATTTATTTTTCCACTTTTCGGAATAATTAACTGTTTTTGTTTGTAAAATTTCAAAAGAATATCCTTTATCTCTTTTAATTTTAGCAAATATCAAATCTACACCATCCAGTGAGGTGCCACTCATCACTCCTATAACTCTCCAGATTTTATTTTTCATTATTTTGTAAAAGTACAAATTGATTTTGATAAATTCAGTATCTTTGGAACAAATCAATTAAAAAAATTATCAGTAAATATTATGGAATTTAAACTCACAGAAGAACAAATAATGTTGAGAGATGCAGCCCGTGATTTTGCCAGAAATGAATTATTATCCGGAGTTATTGAACGTGATGAAAAAGGAATATATCCTGCTGAACAGATTGCAATGATGGGAGAACTCGGATTTCTGGGAATGATGGTCGATCCGAAATACGGTGGTGGCGGAATGGATACCGTTTCTTACACGCTGGCCATAGAGGAAATATCAAAAATTGATGCATCAGCTGCCGTAGTAATGTCGGTTAACAACTCACTGGTATGCTGGGGACTCGAAACCTATGGTACGGAGGAACAAAAACAAAAATACTTAGTTCCTCTGGCAACAGGAGAGAAAACAGGTGCTTTTTGCCTGAGTGAACCCGAAGCCGGAAGTGATGCTACTTCACAACGCACTACCGCCATAGATATGGGAGATCACTATATCATCAACGGCACAAAAAACTGGATTACAAACGGAGGTACCGCCGATATCTTTCTGGTTATCGCACAAACGCATAAAGAAAAAGGCCACCACGGAATTAATGTATTTATTGTTGAAAAAGGTGCAGAAGGATTTGTTCCGGGACCGAAAGAAAACAAAATGGGAATCAGAGGATCTGACACCCGATCATTGATGTTTACCGATGTTAAGGTGCCCAAAGAAAACCGTATTGGGGAAGATGGTTTCGGTTTTAAATTCGCCATGAAAACCCTTTCGGGAGGACGTATCGGAATTGCAGCACAGGCGCTGGGAATTGCAGCAGGTTCCTATGAACTGGCCTTACAATATTCTAAAGAGAGAAAGGCTTTTGGAAAAGAGATTAGCAAACATCAGGCTATCGCATTTAAACTGGCTGATATGGCCACAGAAATAGAAGCCGCAAGAATGCTAATCCACAAAGCAGCCTGGGATAAAGATATGCATCAAAGCTATGATCTTTCCGGTGCAATGGCTAAATATTACGCTGCAGAAATGGCCATGCGTGTTACCACTGAAGCTGTTCAGATCCATGGTGGCTATGGCTATGTAAAAGAATACCATGTAGAAAGAATGATGCGTGATGCCAAGATCACACAAATCTACGAAGGTACTTCAGAAATTCAGCAAATCGTGATTTCAAGAGCTATTCTAAGAGATTAAATGCGAACCAAAAATATATTTATAAAGGAAAAGAGAAAATATGATTGTATTTTCTCTTTTTTCTTTACTTTTATTCTGCTTTTAAACAAATCAAATTTATGAAAATTCTATTGACTTTATTATTTTTCGTATCCTTTTCCTATGCACAAACCGTTGATACCCTTAAGGTTTTCAGCCTGTCGATGCAAAAGGATCTTAAAAATGTTGTTATTTTGCCCGACACCTACAACAAAGAAAGCAAAACCTATCCGGTACTTTATCTTTTACATGGTGCTTATGGTAAATACAGCAACTGGATCAAAAAAGTTCCCGAAATTATAGATTATGCCAATCAGTATCAGATGATCATCGTTTGTCCTGACGGTGATCCTTTCAGCTGGTACTTTGACAGTCCGATAGACCCTAAGTTCAGATACGAAACCTATATAACCAAAGAGCTGATCATAGCGATCGATCAGAAATACCACACCATACCTTCAAGAAAGGGACGAGCCATTACAGGTTTAAGTATGGGCGGACACGGAGCCTTTTATTTGTCCTTTAAACATCCCGACCTGTATGGAGCTGCCGGAAGTATGAGCGGCGGTGTAAATTTTCTGAAATTTACAAATAACTGGAAAATCGCAAAGCGGCTGGGCACCTATAAGGAGCATCCGGAAAACTGGAAAAATAATACGGTGATCAATATGACAGATCTTGCCAAAGACAAGAATCTGAAACTTATCTTCGACTGTGGGGTAGACGATTTCTTTTATGAAGTAAATAAAGAACTGCACCAAAAACTTTTATTACAAAAAATTCCGCACGACTACAGTGAAAGACCGGGAAAACACAACTGGAAATACTGGAGTAATTCCATTAAATACCATATGGTCTTCTTCAACAGCTTTTTTAATCAGTAAAAATGTCATTCCGTCAGTATTTCGGCCTTGGCATTTTTTTTGATTTTAAAATCATACCTTTAATAACTAAACTGAACTAAAAAAATATGGAATTTATAGATTACTATAAAATACTTGGGATATCAAAAAATGCTTCCGAAAAGGAGATCAAAAAAGCCTACAGAAAACAGGCCCGTAAATACCATCCTGATGTGAATCCGAATGATGAACATGCAAAAAAACAGTTTCAAAGGATAAATGAGGCCAATGAAGTATTGAGTGATCCTGTAAAAAGAAAAAAATACGACAAATACGGTAAGGACTGGGAGCATGCAGAAGCTTATGAGAAAGCCAGACAGCAACAACAGCAGTATTCAACTGGTAGCAGTCAGTATTATTCAGGAGCCGGAAGTGGTTTTTCTGAAGGGGATTTTTCCGATTTCTTCGAATCTATGTTCGGCGGAAGAGCATCAGCAGGAAGCAGGAGAACTTCGGCTAAATTCAGAGGACAGGATTTTCATGCCCAATTGCATCTCAATCTAAAAGATGTGTACAAAACCCACAAACAAACCCTAACTGTAAACGGGAAAAAGATAAGACTCACCATTCCTGCAGGAGTGGAAAACAACCAGACCATAAAGATAAAAGGTCATGGTGGAAAAGGTATTAACGGAGGTCCGAACGGAGATCTCTACATTACCTTTAACATTAGCAACCACACCAAATTTAAACGTGGTGGCAAGAACCTGTATACCACTGTTGATCTTGACCTTTATACCGCCATACTTGGGGGCGAGATAACTATTGAAACCCTTAGCGGAAAGGTTAAACTTAAGGTAAAACCTGAAACTCAGAACAATACCAAGGTAAAATTAAAAGGTAAAGGTTTCCCTGTTTATAAGAAAGAAGGGCAATATGGCGATCTTTATATTACCTATCATATCAAGATCCCTACAAATCTGAGTAAAAAAGAAAAAGAATTATTTGAAGAACTAGCTAAATTAAGATAAGATGAATCTAAACGATCTGATTCCGGTAAATGAATTATGTAATATCTATGAAGTAAAGACTTCTTTTATAGAATCACTCAATGATTATGGACTTATCAAAATTACAACCATTGAGAGGAAGTCTTTTATTGAAAAAGAAAAGATTGGTGATATTGAGAAGATCATTCGTTTACATGATGAACTCGGTGTAAACCTCGAGGGCATCGATGTGATCTGTAATCTTCTAAACAGGATAGATAAACTTCAAAATGAACTGATTACTTACAAGAATAAACTGGATCTGTACGAATAATCTTTTTTTATCTATTATTTTACTTACCACCTGTTTTTTACCTGTTAATAAGCCTATAACCCAGGTTTTTATTTTGTAACCCTGCAAAATCAGGCAATGTTATATAAAAAACAGTCATTTTTCAGAATTTTTAATTTTTTATTGTCATTTATTTGATAATAACAAGCTTCCATTAAATTTTTTTAATTATTTACACCTGTTTTTTATCATATTCTCTTTTAACATATTTAATTTATAATATAATTACGCATTTTTTATCTTTTTAACTATTTTTGTACATATTTTATATTATATGATTTACGAAAAACAAGGACTTTATTTACCGGAATTTGAACATGAGAATTGTGGCGCAGGATTTATCTGCAGCCTGAATGGTGAACGTACCCACAGCATTATTCACGATGCTTTGGAAATACTGATCAAATTAGAACACAGAGGTGCCGTTAGTGCTGATGGAAAAACAGGTGATGGTGCCGGATTGCTTATTGACATACCTCATAAATTTTTTAAAAAAGTATGTGATTTCGATCTGCCGGAACCAAAAGAATATGCAGTAGGAATGGTTTTTTTACCACAAAACAAAAATCAAAGTAAATATTGTATAGACATTCTTGAAAAAGAAATACTCAATCAGGGGCTGGAGATCCTCGGATGGAGAGATGTACCTGTAAACTCAGAACATCTTGGAGAAATAGCTAAAAAGAATGAACCGGTTGTTAAACAGGTTTTTGCGGGTAAAAAAGATCCGAAAATGGATCTGGAGCATTTTAATGCCAAAATATATATGGCACGAAAAATTGCAGAACATAAAATTATCAATGCAAAACTTGAAAAAGGATATCAGTTCTATCTGCCAAGCTTTTCAACCACTACAATGATCTATAAGGGTTTATTGATCCCTGAAGATATCAGAAATTATTACAGTGATCTCTCAGATGAAGATTTGGTTACCCGGCTTGCCCTGGTGCATCAGCGTTTTTCTACAAATACCGCCCCCACCTGGGATCTTGCACAACCCTTCAGATATATGTGTCACAACGGAGAGATCAATACGTTGCGCGGAAACATCAGCAGGATGGGTGCCCGGGAAGAATTGTTAAAAAGTGATCTTTTAGATACGGAAGATATAGAAGCACTTTTCCCGATCATTTTAAAAGGAAAGTCTGATTCTGCCTCTATGGATATGGTAGTTGAATTACTGCTGATCAGCGGAAGAACACTGCCGGAAGTTATGATGATGCTGGTTCCCGAAGCATGGGAAAAAGATGAAACAATGCCCGATAATAAAAAGGCTTTCTACGAATACAATTCCTGCGTAATGGAACCTTGGGACGGTCCTGCTTCTGTACCTTTTACAGATGGTAACTTTATAGGGGCTGTTCTTGACAGGAACGGATTAAGACCTTCGAGATATACCATCACCAAAAATGGCTATGTAGTTATGTCATCGGAAACTGGGGTTCTTGATATCAAACCCGAAAACGTTGTACGTTACGGTCGTCTCGAACCCGGTAAAATGTTTCTGGTTGATATGAATGAAGGCCGTATCATTGAAGATGAGGAGATCAAAGAAAAGATCACGTCTAAACATCCATATCGTAAATGGATAGATGAATACCTTTTACCTCTTGATCATATCAAAAGTACACTAAAAGAGAATCCCAGGGAGAAAACTTCCCTTGAAAAACGTAAAAGATTATTTGGTTATACTTTAGAAGATATCAATACCATTATAGAGCCGATGTTAAAAAACGGAAAAGAGGCCATCGGATCTATGGGAACAGATACGCCACTTGCCATTTTATCAGACAAGCCACAATCTCTTTACAATTATTTTAAACAGCTTTTTGCACAGGTAACCAATCCTCCGCTTGACGGAATCAGGGAAGAAATTGTAACCGATATCAGCCTGGCCATTGGCGAAGACAGAAACCTACTGAATATCAGTCCGGAACACTGCAAAAAGATCAAGATAAAAAATCCGATTATCTCTAATAAAGACCTGTTTAAAGTTAAGAATCTTGATCACCCCGATTTTAAATCTAAAGTTATCCCCATGCTTTATGAAGTCCAGAAAGGTTTAAATGCCCTGGAAAAAGCTTTGGATAACATCATTATTCAGGCAGAAAAAGCTATTGATCAAGGATACAATATCATCATCTTAAGCGACCGTGGAACCAGCCGTTCAAAAGCGCCGATCCCTGCTTTACTGGCCACATCCTACCTGCATCATTCTTTGAACAAAACCAAAAAAAGATCAAAATTTGGTATCATCGTTGAGTCGGCTGAACCTCGCGAACCCCATCACTTTGCTATTTTATTCGGCTATGGTGCCAGTGCTATCAATCCGTATATGGTCAATGAGATCATCCGGAATAAAGTCAGTGAAGACGAAAATATCCATATAAATGCACAAACTGCAGTTCATAATTACAACAAAGCTGTAGGAAAAGGAATTCTAAAAATTATGAATAAGGTGGGGATCTCAACACTCCATTCATATCGTGCGTCCCAGATCTTTGAAGCACTCGGTTTAAAATCCAAGTTTATCAATAAATACTTTCCTCACACACCCTCAAGAATTGAAGGTATTGGCTTATATGAAATCGAAAGAGAAATTTCCAGATTGCATAAACTTGCCTTTTTTAAGGATGATATTCCGGGAAATCTGAAGATTGATATAGGAGGAAATTATCGCTGGAGAAGAAATGGCGAAAAACATATGTTCAATCCTACAACAGTTGCCAAATTACAACAGGCTGTAAGGAGTAATGACAAAACAAGTTACAAGAAGTATTCTGCAATGGTCAATGAACAGAGTAAGAACCTGATGACCTTACGCGGACTTTTTGAGTTTAAAAATCTCAATCCGATCCCGATCGATGAAGTTGAGCCCTGGACAGAAATCGTAAAACGATTTAAGACCGGTGCCATGTCGTACGGATCTATCAGTAAGGAAGCTCATGAGAATCTTGCCATTGCTATGAATCGTATTGGCGGGAAAAGTAATTCGGGCGAAGGCGGAGAAGATAAAAATCGTTTCAGACGTGATCTGAACGGTGACAGCCGTAACAGTGCCATCAAACAGGTGGCCTCGGGTAGATTTGGGGTAACCAGTAATTACCTTACCAATGCCAAAGAGATCCAGATTAAAATGGCTCAGGGAGCCAAACCCGGTGAGGGAGGGCAATTACCCGGAGAAAAAGTTTTTCCATGGATTGCCGAAGTAAGAAATTCAACTCCTTATGTAGGACTGATCTCTCCTCCCCCACACCATGATATTTATTCTATTGAAGATCTTTCACAATTGATCTTCGATTTAAAAAGTGCCAACCGTGAGGCGAGGATCAATGTTAAACTGGTCTCTGAGGTGGGCGTTGGAACCATTGCTTCCGGTGTTGCCAAGGCCAAAGCCGATGTGATTCTGATCTCGGGTTATGACGGTGGTACCGGTGCTTCACCGCTCACTTCTTTAAAACATGCCGGACTGCCCTGGGAACTCGGACTCGCCGAGGCACAGCAGACACTGGTATTGAATAATCTGAGAAGCAGAGTGGTTCTGGAATGCGACGGACAACTAAAAACCGGAAGAGATGTAGCCATTGCCTGCTTACTCGGTGCCGAGGAATTTGGTTTCGCCACAGCTCCTTTGGTTGCATCAGGTTGTATCATGATGAGAAAATGCCATTTAAATACCTGCCCTGTAGGTATTGCCACACAGGATCCTGAGCTGAGAAAGAATTTTAAAGGTACTCCTGAACATGTAATCAATTTTATGTATTTCATTGCAGAAGAATTAAGAGCGATCATGGCTGACCTTGGATTCAGAACCATAAATGAAATGGTAGGCCAATCTCAAAAGATCGATGTTAATAAGGCCATCGACCAGTATAAAGCAGAAGGTATTGATCTTTCTACAATTCTGTATCAAACCGGGAATTACAAAAATGTACCCGTTCATAATACAGAGAAACAACAACATGAGCTGGAGAATGCACTCGATTTTAAGATCATTCTGGATGCACACCCTGCTATTTACCGGAAAGAAAAAATGGATATCAACTATAAAGTTTCCAATACTGACCGGACTGTAGGAGCCATCTTGAGTAATGAGATCTCTAAAATATATGGTGCCAACGGTTTACCGGAAAACACACTACTGATTAATTTTACAGGTTCGGCCGGACAGAGTTTCGGAGCCTTTGCTACCAAAGGAATCACTTTAAAGCTTACAGGAAACAGTAATGATTACCTTGGAAAAGGCTTGTCTGGAGCAAAGATCATTGTAAAAAAACCTGAAAAAGCTGATTTTAAAGCAGAAGATAATATCATTATTGGTAATGTATGTTTTTATGGAGCCGTTTCCGGAAAAGCATTTATTAATGGTATGGCCGGAGAAAGGTTTTGTGTAAGAAATTCAGGGATTACGGCTGTTGTTGAAGGCGTTGGAGATCATGGCTGTGAATATATGACCGGTGGTAAAGTTATTGTTCTGGGTAAAACCGGTAGAAATTTCGCCGCAGGTATGAGTGGTGGTATTGCCTATATATATGATCCGGATGCTTCCTTCAGAAATGGACGCTGTAATATGGAGATGGTCAATTTTGAAGAGATATCAAAAAAAGATAAGACAGAATTGTTTGAGTTGATTCAGGATCATTATCATCATACAGAAAGTGAAAGAGCCATTGAAATATTGAATAACTGGGATAATGAAATTGAACATTTTGTAAAGATCATGCCTGTAGAATATAAGAAAGCCCTGGAAAGGGTTGAAGCAGAGAAACAAGACCTTTTAAAATAATCAATTCATCAAAAGAGAGAATAATGGGAAAAATAACCGGATTTTTAGAAATAGACAGAGCAAACGAAATGAATCTTCCTGTAATAAAAAGGATCAGGAATTTTGATGAATTTACAGTGCCCTTACCAGAAAAAAAAATAAAAGAACAGGGAGCACGTTGTATGGATTGTGGTGTTCCGTTTTGCCACAGCGGATGTCCGTTAGGCAATCTCATCCCCGATTTTAATGATCTTATCTACCGGGGGAAATGGAAAGAAGCACTGACGATCTTGCATTCCACCAATAATTATCCAGAATTTACTGGCAGATTATGTCCTGCACCGTGTGAAAAAGCCTGTGTTCTGGGAATCATTGAAGACCCGGTATCAATTGAGAACATTGAAAAAAGTATTGTTGAAAAAGGTTTTGAGAAGGGATGGATCGTTCCCCAGCCCCCAAAGATCAGAACAGATAAAAGTGTTGCCGTGATCGGATCAGGTCCTGCCGGACTTGCTGCTGCTCAACAATTGAACAGAGCCGGACATACCGTAACTGTTTTTGAAAGAGATGATGAGATTGGTGGTCTTCTTCGTTATGGAATCCCCAATTTTAAACTGGAAAAAAGAGTTATCGATCGAAGAGTTGATATCTTAAAAGCCGAAGGCATCATTTTTAAAACTAATACCCATGTAGGAAAAAACTATCCAGTTGAAGAACTTGATAAATTTGACGCTGTGATCTTAAGTGGTGGTTCAACCCAAAGAAGAAGTCTTCCTGTAAAGGGCGTTGAAAGTAAAGGGGTTTATCAAGCTATGGATTATCTGAGTCAACAAACCAAACGACTTTTTGACAAAGCTGTTACGGATGAAGAAATATCTGCTACAGATAAAGATGTTATTGTAATTGGTGGAGGAGATACGGGTTCCGATTGTGTTGGTACTGCTAACCGTCAGGGAGCCAGATCTGTAACCAATTTTGAGATCATGCCAAAACCACCTCAGAAAAGAAGTGAATCAACTCCATGGCCATACTATCCTCTTCAACTTAAAACATCTTCTTCGCATAAGGAAGGATGCAAAAGATACTGGTCTATTCTTACCAAAGAATTCATATCAGATCAGGAAGGCCGGCTAAAAGCTATTAAAACCGTTGAAGTTGAATGGAAAAAGATTCCCGGAAAAAGGCCTCAATTGATTGAAAAAGAAGGTACTGAAAAAATATGGCCTTGTGATCTTGCTCTGTTGGCACTTGGATTTACGGGACCGGAAACCACATTAAGCGAACAACTGGGACTCAATCTGGATGAAAGAGGAAATTATAAAGCAGAGCATTATCAAACCAACAACCCCCGTATATTTACTGCCGGGGATATGCATCGCGGACAGTCATTAATTGTATGGGCGATCAGCGAAGGAAGAGAGGCTGCCCGGGAAGTTGATATCTTCCTGATGGGAAAAAGTTATCTGCCTACAAAAAATAATGGTGATCTGCCGGGAGTTTAACAAAGTAGGTCACTTCCATCTATTTTAAAAGGATCTGAATTATTTCAGATCCTTTTTTCTTTAACCGGACAGGTGAAAATTCAGTGTTTTTCTCAACTATTTCACTCATCTTAAGAAAGCCTTTAGATTCGGTTTTTATTTTTACTGCATTAAATTAAATTTTCACTAACATTAAAAAAAATATTATGTCAAAAAAAATTATCACCCTGCTTGTATTAACAGTAATTCTCAGTTCTTGTGTTTCAAGTAAAAAATATGCCGCACTGGAACAAGACCTGACCGATACAAGGGGACAGCTGCAAAAAACCACTATGGAAAAGGAAGAACTTGAAGCCAGATTTAATATTATTGAAAAAAGAGTTGATGCTTACAACGCCAAGATCAGTTCTTTACAGGAAAAGAATAATCAGCAAATGGAATTTGTGGGCAATGATCTGACTGTACTTTCAAAGGATATGAGAAAAAACCTTAATACCATTCTCTCAAAATTATCTCCTGAGGAACTGG